>NZ_JBBNAD010000001.1 GCF_037996765.1 Bdellovibrio sp. GT3
ACGGCAAGATTTTTCTGTCATTGTAGTCACCCAAACCGAGAGTCCCGAGACCATTCGCTCCCGTACACTTAACGGAGTTGTCATTGAAAATTGCACATGTTGTAAACGGGCCAGTGTAAATAGATTTTGCACCTTGAAAACCTGATACGGTCACTGGAGTTGCACGATCTGTGGTGTCTCCTAAACCCAATTGACCATAATTATTTCGACCGCCACATTTAACGCTATTATCAGACATAATTGCGCACATGTGAGCACCTAGTGCGATATCTTTTGCACCTTGGAAGACAGTTACTTCAGTGGGAACTGAAAATGCTGAAGATGTTCCGCTACCAAAATACCCTGTTCCAAAACACTTAACTTTGTCCTCTAAGGTGATCACGCATGTGCCAGAACCACCAGTATTTCGTAGAAGCTTGGCTTTTAGAATGGCAACTTCGCAGGTTGAACCAGTCTTTTCATAAGCGGTATCGCAAACTAGAGCAGCTGCAATTTTATTTTGACCAGCTTGAGTACCAGTATCGAAGTGCTCACCCAACGCGACGCCAACAGTGGCTTTGCCGCCTACAGCACCCGTAATGGCAATGTCAATTGAGCCAGCTGGTGACTGATAAGAGCGCTTGGGAGCAGAAGATGCGGGTGGGCATAGAGCATTGGATACAGAATTTCCGGTTGTTGTTTCAATACAACTTAGGATGGCGGTCGCCGCTACTTCTACAGTCCCGTCTCCGATGGCTAGAGAGGGTGTAGTATAGCTATACGTTCCTTGGTAGTTAGAGATCGCATCATTGCTTGGCGAAGAGAAACCGCCACCACCAGATCCCGAAAGACATCCAGTCAATATCTGTGTACTAGTTGCAATCAGCAATAGCGAAAACTTATTGGTCATCATCTTATACTCCATTCCCGAATCAACGTGAGTTGGGTAATGTCCTGAGTATTTTTCGACAACCAAGTAAACTATGTTTAGGATATTCCGGAATCCCGGATTGGAGCGTATCACTTAGGAGAGTTACGAAGTTGAACCTTTTTGATGCTTACGCGCACTAATCCTTCAAACATTTCAGTTTCTTCAAACAACTCAGCAATAGAGCTGACTTCTCGATTAACCTGAACCTCTCCTAACAGTAGCCTAGAGAAGTCTACTCCAAGGGACTGAGAAAGACGGAAAACTGCATGAAGATCTCGGGGAGAGTTTCCCGCAGTCCAGTCCGAAACGACGGATACACTGACCCCTGCCATTTGCGCTACCATCTTAAAGGTAAGTTTTCTTTCCTTCATGATCCCGGATAGTATTTTTCCAAAGGGCACTTCCTTGCGCCCACGTGGTTTAATCGTCTTTTTCATAGTTCGCCATTATGGGACTCAACTTGAGTCAGTTTAAGCTTATTCCGTCTTGTCGTAACTGTCCGGATTGTCGTATTAGACGATTGAAATCGTCTTCACTTTAGGGTGTCGAGATGCGATTACCTCTTCACATTCCCGGTTCAGAAACTCCAAGTTGGGACCGTAAAAATTTAGAACCTTGAAGCAGATATCCGCGATGTCTGCGCCTGTAAGTTCGTGCTTTGCAAGCTCCGTAATATCGTCTGTGCGTAAGGTTGGTGCATAGTCTTTCCATAGCTTTTCCCTGACAATAAAGGATGGTGAAGTGAACTCGAGGTGAAATAAGAACCGTCTTTTAAATGCCGGGTCCAATAGATCATACCTATTGGTTGCAGCAATCACGATACCGGGATACGCATCGAACCTTGTGAGCAGTTCGTTTGCCAAACTTAACTCATGTGTCCGTTTTGCGAAGTCCCGAGAAATGAAAAGGCTTTCGGCTTCGTCCACAAAAATCATCTCCGGTCTGTTTTCGTTGTACTTAAAATGTTCGCGGACATTTTTCTCGCTCTGACCAACATACATGCCGAGAATGTCTGATGGCGTGATTACCTTAAGGCTCATGTTGAGGTCTTCAGCAAATGCGTTGGCTAGGGCTGTTTTCCCGAGGCCAGGAGGCCCTGAGAATAGTAGCTTAATTCCTTTGGGAAATTGCTTTGGGTTTTGCTGAAACTTCAGTAAACCATAGTTAATAGGTTTGAGTCGTTCTTGAAAGTCCTGCTCAAAATTTAAGCGAGGAGATTTGATGTCTTTCTTCCGAAGCTTCTTAACGTCTTCAGGAGGAAGGAAGTAAGAGACTCTTTGGATAAAACTTTCTTTCAAGTTCTCAAATGTTTTAAACTCCGATTGGACGGATGCCAGATGAAAAATACTGTCGTAATACCCAGGAGCGAGATCAAATTTACTCAGTTCCCAGACTTCTCTATCCGAAAGTTCAAAGGCGTATTTTCTAGCCAACTTGGCTATGATCGATGATTTTTGATTGCAGCTCAGTTCTTGAATATCCAATGCATAGGTCATGCGTCTATCCAAACCGTAAGGTAATTCGTAGTTACTTGTGAATATTGCAATACCTTGGAATTCCTGGAATAGAATTCGCGCCCATCCAGCAGTTTTTTCTTCCTCTAGTGAGGACCAAAATAGTTGGTCAGCCTCGTCAAAGAACAGAATATAGTCTTGAGACTTGGCTTGTTCGCAGTAAAACTTCATGTATGTTTCTATCGTATTTTCATTGTACTTCAGTGAAATCCTCAGAAGCTTCTTGCCAAGGTACCTAGCGATACCGTGAGCCAACGTCGTTTTCCCAACGCCAGATGGTCCTTTGAAGAGAAATGTAAGGGACTTTGACTTATCTTCTCGTAAATGCGAGTCACATAGCTTGATAATGTCCTCACGAGTTTTACTTTCTAAAACCAACTCATCGATGGAATGCTCTGGAGTAATTTCATCAGATGCTCTACTTCCTCCACTCTTTACCTTGTTAAAGGTTCGGCTTGTATAGTCTGAGGTCAACAAATTCATATCATCCCAATTACCTCCCACTTGAGAGAGGTTGACAGTGATCACTCTTCTAGAAAAAAGATAAGAAGAACTAGAAAGCTCTCGCTCTAACTCATCCGTTGAGTACAAAGACGATAGACGTTCTTTTAGTTTATATATTAAGTGTGCGTCGCGTTGGCGGGCACCCCTTCTTAGTGTGGCCTTAGGGAATCCGAATCCACTAAGACTAAGATGCAAAATATAGATATCCCAATGTAGTTGATTCTGTAAAAGACCTTCAGGGTCAACACGAATCCGAATTTTTGAATAGTGGGGTTCTAGTTTGTCTTGAATAACTTTTAGAGTCGTATGGCAAAGGAAAACTGTTTTTTGAATCAACAGATTAACTAGATCAACATCTTCCTTGTCAAAGAAGTTGTCCTTCTCCAGGCAATCAGTCGAACGCAGAAAAGGTAGATTGCTACTTCCTGCAAATGCTGTCAGATATTTGAAGTTTCCGCCTTGCTTGATCTGTGTTAAAGCGGCTGTTAAAAGTATACGTAGGTGCTCCAGTCCTATCAAATGATGAATGTCATCCGTTTGCATAGATGGAATGCTTAAGAGCTCCTTCGCGGTTAGAAAATGTTTGAAGTCGCTATTTGATGCATTCGCGACGTCTTCAATATCATCAAAGCCGATATCGTCCCAGTACTCGTGATCATTTCTCATTTTGTAACTCCGTTGTGAACGTTTCGATTTTCATTGTTAGATTCTCTTTGAGCCCCTGGGAAAGCATGATTGCCTTTCCCAATGATTTTCTGCTGGAGTTTGTTGCTTTGATGATTTCATTTATTGTGTCGATTTCTGACCTTACCGCTTCGATAAATTCAGCGACTTCCTCGTGCTTTCCAACAGAAACAGTTTGTGGAATAAGCAGCCTGGCTACCGAGATTGCGATAGGCAGGTGTTCCAGCGTGCAGGTGATGTGCTTCTTACCTACGTGAAAATTTTTGAAATAGTCGGGAAGACAGGTTTGGTTACGAACTACGAAAATTCCTGCCGAAGCCCCACGGTTTTGAAGGCTTTCAACCATGATTTCTTCAATTTTTGCAGGGGAGATCTTTCCCGTCAGATCTTTAGCCTCAATCGCAATGAGTCCGCGCGATAGTTCGTCTCTATAGATGAAATCACCCTTTTTACCTCCTGTTAAGCCAGGGACAAGTCCTACGGATTCTACTTCTCCGTTGCGAAGAGACGCGAGATTTGACAGAACTGCGAGAGTTTCTTCCTCAAAAGTTCCCCCTTTCAAAGTGGTCATTCCAGCTATTGCCGCAGCAGCGTCCTTTGCAGTTTCGGTCTGTTGTACTTTGTTTTTGAACTCTAAGATATTTAGAGTGATATCTTCTTTAAAGTCGCGAAGGAGCTCTTCATTGGAACCGATAAGGTTCGTTGATAAGCCTTCGATCCATTCTTTGGTTAAACGTTCCCAATAATCAAAATCTCCACGATTTTGACCTACCTTTATGGAAACCCATCCCACTTCGATTAGACTAGACAGTGCTGCGTCACGCTCTGCGTAATCTAAAGTTGCAAAGTGTGATGTGATTTCAGAGCTGTAGCTGGACTTTAAAGTGAACTTTTCGGCTTGGAGTTCGCCATTGGTTGCGTGAATCATAAACGCTCCGCAACTTTTTGGATCGTTCTTAGTACCATGGATTTGTCGGGTGAACCGATAATGGTGTGCATTTCGTATTCACCACAATAGAAGTTAAAGGTCGGAACCTTTTCAATTCCGAAGCTCTCGACCACTTCTCTGGTAACGATTACGACCTGATCGCAGACGTCTTCAAGCCAAGGGTTCTGGTTCCAATAGTTGTTACATAAATCTGAAGTATCTAAAAAGCAGATTACCTTTTGAGGATTACCTTCAAGTAAGCTGCAGAAAATGTCGACCGGGTCTTTCAGGTACGCGGCAATAGGGTGCTCTTTCGAGCAGAACTGTACAACTTTCATAATACCTCCGTTGATCGGACGTAATGAAAATCTCGTGCCGGATTTTTCTTGATTGCGCGACGAGCACCGGATAGTTTGCGCATGTCGGGTGGAGTGCCCGAAATGCCTCATCACTAACTATTTGAATTCACTGGAGTTTAAATTGTGTCGATATTGATGGGTGGGGCACCATTTCCAACAGTACTCGAACCCACACGGGTCGGGTTCTTGGAGGAGAATGGTAGCACGGCAGCACCTTCATTATTTTCTCTTAAAATTGAGTTTTCTGATCTGGGCGATGGGTTTCCGTCGGTTCCTGTGGCCTTGAGTGGCTCTTTTGTTGGGGCGTAGATGCCCATTTTGATCTTCGTTGGGTGGATTTCGATGAATTTCACCAGGTTTGTGAAGATCGGTCTTTGTTTTTCTTTCGGGGCCTTCTCTAGGTTCTTTAAAACATTTTCTATTTTAGCTTTAAGGCCATCTTGGTCAACTTCCTGACCACGTAAATCCATCTCTTTTGTTTTTAGATTTTCTTTCGCTAACTTTAACTCGTTCATTCTCTGAGTCATTTGCTTGATCTGCTCATAAAATGCTTCAGCTGGAACTTCCGTAGGAAGTTCTGCGATTCTTTGCACAAGGTTCGTGATCCGTTTGGAGGTCGTTTGGATTTCAAGTTCCAACTTCTTTGCCTGCATTTGCACTTCTGGAAGCTCACTCGTGGTCTTTGACTGATATATTTCAATCCACTTGGAGATAAGACTTGGGTCATTGAGCAAGGCTCTTAATGACCTTGTGACAATCTCCTCAAGCCTTGGCGCTCTGACGTTTTTCACTTGGCACTGATGCGCGTGATCTTTCGCCAAAGGATTCTTTAGCTGGGGATGTCCGTAGTAAAAGTGCTTTTCTATTCTTCCTGTTCCAGATTTACCACCTAGAGACTTTCCACACTCACCACATTGAACAAGTTCGGTGAGAGGAAATGGATATTTCTTCCAGGTCTCCGGCTTGTATCGGTTTTTGTTTTTACTAAGGCGCTCTTGGACTTTGTTAAATATCTCTTCGCTGACAATAGCAGGCCATACCGCTTTAATGAACTCTGCCGATCCATCCTTGTGCTTTACTTCTCGAAGTCCCAAATATGCTTTGTTGGTGAGTAGTGAATTTAGCGTATCAACCGAGAAGACTTTGCCGCCCTTTTCAATACCATTCTTATTCGTGAATTTTTTATTGAAGGCACCAGCTTCGATCAAAGCTACCTGGGTTTTACGAAGTGATTCTTTCTCAAGGAATAAATTAAAGACTTTCTGAACTATACAAGCCTCTTCTTTGTTAATGACTAACTCACCTTTGTTCTTGGGATTACGATCGTAGCCTAAAGGAATTGTTCCACCATTAAAAAGTCCTCGTTTAGACCTCGATAGCCAATTAGCCGCTATCCGTTCAGACGTTTGCATTCTTTCGTACTGGGCATAGTTAATAAGATTAAAGACCATCATCTCGCCGCTTGCGGTGGTCGTATCAAAGTTTTCTCTAAGGGTTACAAAGCTTGCTTTGTGGTGTTTGAGAAGATCCCAGACTTCGCAGAAATCTTTAATGCTTCTATTGAGACGAGAGAGTTCAGTGGCGATGATAAGATCAATTCGGCCAAGTTTCACGTCATTAAGTAAACGTAAAAACTCCGGACGGCCGTTCATGTTCTTGGCCGACTTTCCTTCATCACAATAAATATCAACCAGGGTGCCCCAGTTGGGTTCTCTTTTGTTTTGAAACTCAATGTATTCTAGTAAGCGATTTCTTTGTGAGACAAGTGAGCCATCTTGGATTCTGGCTTGTTCTTCCGTGGACACACGGAGATAGATTCCGATTCTTTTCATTAGCTAGCCTCCTTCATTTCTGAAGCTGTGCTTTGGTCACTCGCTTGATCCTGCTGCTGTTTTAAGGCACGGTCAATTTCGAGTAAGGCTTTTACCAGTTGCACAACTTTGGTTTCGTATTCAGTTCGTTTTAAATGCACCTCGATCATTTCAAGTTCGTAGTTTTCTATTCCTACTACTCGCATCAATTATTGTTATCCTTCATAATTACACCTCCAGTTTTTTTGATTGATTGTTTTTTGCCGTTTTCCTCCTGTCTTTTGTTCCCCTCTCTCATACTTCATTTTTTTATAAATTTCCTATTAATATTTCTTATCCTGTCCATCCCATTTTCCCGTTTCGTGACCACTTTCGCTCGTAGAGGGGGAGTGGTCACGAACGCTTGCGAGGGAAAATGGGATGGACAGGACTCCGGGTTCTTCAAATATTTTGAATGTTTACGGAGGCTTTTTCTTCTTCAAATCGAATTAAATAACCGCGGAAGCTTTCCGCATATTTTCCGTAGCCTTTGGAATTTACCAAAATAGTTCATTGAAATGCGCGGACTCCGTGTCGCCTAAAATCCGCGATCGAAGGAACTTTTTGGCTCAGATATTTTTCATTCATGTCGCATTGAATTGGGAATTAATCGTGTAAAAAAAGGTTTCAAATTTTTTGAAAGATTTTACTTTGGAGTTCTGAAAAGAAAAACCCGCTGATTTTCATTGAAGTCAGCGGGTTTCGATAATTACTTTTGCAAGTTCAACAGTGCCTGGCTTATTTCCAATTTATTCGGAACGGGCCTGTAATGCTGGGAAAAATCAGATCGCCTGACGGAGAAAGTTGGTTAATCATATAAGCTCCATTGCCGAAATTATCTTGCCCGAAGATTGTGCGGTGGACAGTTTCTCCCGTCATCCAATCCATTCCTGTCACTTCCCAGCCATCCTTCTTGCTGTAACCATTTACCAAGACAATATTAGAAGGAATGCTGACCGAAGGAACAGTGGTGAGTGACGAGACGTCGTTGCGCGCCCAAACCGAGCGCCATTTGTGTTCTTTCGGATCCCACTCGAATCGTTCCACTCCGTGTGCGGACCTAACCACAGGGCCCAATGCAATTGCATTCACGAGCGCGTCTTCCGGCATTTTTTCGTCACCGATATTATTCACGACGAAAGCACCATAGCCTTTTGAAACCACGGATTGCTCGCTCTGAATAAAGCGAGGAGGTTGTGCGAATCCTGCCTTCACCTCAATCTGATCGGCGATACGACGGGATTTGGTACCTTTCTTCTGCTTAAATTTTTTTGGAATTTCATCCCTCCAAAAAGCAACAAGCTTCATTCGATCCGACCCGTCGGTAATCACGACAAGTTTGTCGGCATCGTTCCCGAAGCCAACAAGAGTGGGAGTCGATCCTGTCCCTTGTTGAAGGCCCGATGCACCGTTGTGTGAATCTGTATCGTAAGGGGAAATCCATGCACCATTTTTGTCAGTGGCAAGTTGAGCGCCGTTCCAGACCAACTTGTGCATATTTTTATTGGTGGCAACATAGATACCGCCCTTTTCATCGACCGCGCCTCCATTGCGAACTTCTTCTCCCTTTCCCAATTTAACCCGGATCGGTTTGCTTTTAAGTTCGCGATCAATCACGGCCACCGCGTTTCGGCCGATAGCCACAAGCCAGCCATCATAGGTCAGTTGTAAAGCAAAGAGTCTTTCTCCTTCACCCAGTACATCCGTCACCTTTATGGAGTTTCGGATCTTGATGCCTTGCTCTGGCTTTGCAGGATTGATCAAGCTAAAGGCATAAATGTCTGTGCCGCCATAGGTAGAAAAAAGAGTGTTGTCATTGTCCACAAGACCATAGATGCCGCCCTCAATCCAATCTCGACCATGGTCAATGCCATAGATCTTGTGCACAACATTTTCTACCGCATCTATCGAAGTAAATTGCTGATCCAAAGCTTTTTCATGAACCTCGAGAGGAATGACGTGGGCTTTTTGGACCGGAAGCCGTGCCAACTCTTTCCAAGCTCCATTCCTGACATCAATGTAAACGACTCCTGCAGGTCCTGAAGTCCACATGTAATCTGCAGATGGGGATGCTAAAACCGCACCTGTTACCGGACCTCCGATCACGTGCGGCGTTTTTCGAAGATCCACTTTGAACGTACCGCGCGCTATGGGAAACGGCATCGAATCTGTTTGCGCCGGATCAAAATGAGTAGAGGCACCGTAATCAGCAGCAAGAAAGGTGTTTCGCGTGGGGCGGCTTACTTCGTTGGCAAAGACCATTTGACCGATTAAAGTGCTGAAAAGCCCAAGTATGACGGAATATCTCACGAAGCCTCCAAATATGATTCTAAATTTACCGATGTATGGAAACGGAATAACATCACTAAAAGTATAATTTGGAATCAATAATACGAAATAAGTATTTCAACACTTTCAGATGAACTCTAAGTAGAGGACAGCGGTTCTAATTTTTATTATTAAGTTCAGGAGAAGGCCGTTTAAAACACTTTTGCCGCACAAAGGCCTCGGAAGCCCCAATCACAGCTGCAGCCTTTGCATGCGTTCCATATTTATTAACAACTCGCAGCAGATCATCTAATAAGAGAGCCTTGGGCTCCGCGACTTCCTCAAACTCTATCTCAATCAAAGCCTGAAAACGCAGCCAAGCCGGTTCGTCTACTCCGGGGACTCGCGCACCAAATCTTTCCTTGAGAAAGAGATAAAATAAGCTGACTGAATAAGTCGGCTTTTTTTATGCCCAAAATCTGCCGCCAGGCCACGCGTTTCATCTCAAAATTCGATAGATAGCTTCGAATCATTATACTATTCAGAATCATCGCATTGCGGCATATTCCGTCCTGTTTCAACGTATCTAAACTTTTAAACCGGAGTGGTTATGAAAAATTTGTTCTTGTTCCTAGCGATGACATTGGGTTCTTTAAATGCTTTCTCTGCGGCTCGTGAATTCCGTATCAACGGATATTCGGCAGACGGTGGTTATGCTATCGGCTGGGGGATTCCTGGCAAGATGATCGACTTTGAAGAAGTTGAAAAGGACGAAGACAAAGTCAGCGAGCTTTGGGGGCAGATGTCTTTGATGCGCAATTATTTGGTGGATGTTCAAACAAATCAGATTTTGGCGACGATCCACACTGATCCGGATGAGTTTGTAGCAATCAGCTTGGGTGGCATGAGCAATAACCACTACAGCATGAAAACAAAAAATCTGGGTTCTTTCTATGCGAAGGATTCTATTGAGATAGTGGCGGTTTTCGAATCTTTCAAATGGAATACAAATCTTTCATCCGTTTTCGTTATTAACAAGAATACTCATCAGCCGGTTGTGGTAAACAGAATCAATAATCTTGAGGAGCGCATGCTGGCTGCGGCTAAAGCTACTTTGACTCCGGCGCAGGTTGAACAATTTGATAAAGGTGCACTTTACTTCAGTATGGAAGAGATGGGTTACGATGTGCAATTAAATAGAGTTTATAAAATCGTTTGGGAGTCAGCTATTCCTAAAAGTATCGATGACCCCTTGGTGACTGTAACAGCTCGTTTGAAATTGGATGTTACGGCGGATCGAGATGTTAAGTTTGAAGTGGATCAGGTTCAGTATACTGAAGAAAACTAAAAGATTAGGTGCTCGGGGGTGTCGAAATTTTGTACACTCCTGTAATTTGGAAAATACACATTTGTTAGCGGTCTGGGGCTCTGCACACTATGGTAATTTCTCTTTCGAAAATTATCAGGAGATAAAATCAATGAAAAAACTAATTTTGTTTTGTGCTTTGATGGGAATGTCTGCGGCTGCTTCCGCGAAAACTGTGAATTACGTTTCTTGCAGTGGACCTGACTGGAAAGTTGCTTCTCAATTGGATCTTGGTTCTAACAAGATCACTCAAAAAACAACGGATGGTCGCAAAAGTGTTATGGCTTCTGTGAAGCCTATCGTTGAGATCAGCATTGATGATATCGCGTTTCTTAATAGCGAAGGTGCGATTGCTGCTACAGATATCCAGTCTGGATATAAAGCGGTAATTGCCCCGGGTGCTGATGGTGGCCGCGTTTCGACGGTTTACTTCCTTGATTTGAAATCCGGGGGGCAGGCTTTGGCCTATGGAGCTATGGTTATTGCCGGTCCTTGCGCGAAGTAATAAATTTGCGATTTTTAATTGAAAAAAAAGCCGACTTTTCAGTCGGCTTTTTTTTTAGCCGCACAGGTTCCTTGTGGTGATTTGTTATTTAACTTTGCCGATGGAGTGACAAAATCGTGAATTAAAAATGGTTTTAACGTGATTTGGGGGGCGGGTTTACTTAACATTTAAGCTGAATGTACATTGAACTAGACCATGTTTGCTCACAGTGTGAGCGCTCAAAAGGGGCTCGATCATGCGTAATCAACGATCTATGTGGCTAATTGTTTTTGTATTTGGATTTCAGCTTTTAATTTGCCAGGCATTTGCCCAAAGTTTTGAACGTGACGAGGGCATTACCAAAGAAAGCCTGATCCGATCGATCAAGAAAAGCACCTCATTGGATGACCAGCAAATTGAAGCACTGATCAACACGCTGACTCTTCAGTATAAACTTCGTCCTGAACAAAGAATTCCGATCAAAGGTTACCTGTATGCCGCAGGCATGAACGGTGCAATGCTTTTGGATCATGATGTCTGGTATTTTGATGCGAACCTGATTGATCCCGCAACTCAAGAGATTGTGAAAATTCCAGAGCTGTTTTTGTGCGACTTTCATAATGGCGGGATTAAGTTTGAAGTCGCTTACAAATGGATGTTTACGTTTATTCCCAGCGGAGTGAATGTCGATGAATTGCATGGTGCTGTTTATGGACGAGGCGTGGGATTGGTGGCGGATGCATTCTTTGGTGCTGAAGGCTCCTGGATGCCAGCTAAGAACAGAGCGAATGACCTTTTGCATGTGGCATTGAAAATCGGTTTTGGCGGCGGCGTTGTTTTTCCAAAAATGGAATTCAAACTTCGTCAGATAAATGGTGTGACGGGAAGTGCGCAATAGGTGCACTTTTACTGGACCTAAGCAGTGCTGTCAGGGGTGACTCCTGCATCATGTTGCTGCATCGACCTTAATTCTTTTGTTGGGCTACATCTTCTTATTTAACCTTTTTGGGTAAAGAGGATGAAGCATGAATCTAAAGCCGTATATCGCATCTGTGGTGATCGCAACCAACGTGACATCCACAGCTTTTGCACAAGAAGCCGAAACAACATCAACACTTTTGCCATCTGTTATCGTGAGCACAACCTCCGACAGTGAAAAGTATATCGATACTCCAGTCAGAGTTGATTCCATTTCCGCTGAAGAGATCGAAAAAGACCACAATCGCTTTCTGGGCGATACTCTGCAAAAGGTTCCTGGTGTGGTGATTCGCGAGGTGGATCCCTTGGTTCCGGCGTTGGGTATTCGCATGCCAGCGAACTTCAATGCTCCCTACTACCTGGCGACTATCGATCAAATTCCTATGTCTTCCGCCATCAGTATCAATCACGCAACGGCGGCAAATCTTCCAATTTCCACAGCAACAGGGGGGCTTGAGGTTCTTCGTGGTGCCACGAGTGTGTTGTACGGAGCGGATGCGATCTCTGCAGTTATTGATTTAAAAACTCCTGAATTTGGCAATCGCAAGTCGATTGGGCTTGAAGGTGGTCAGCGTGGTTTTGGGAAAGTTCTTTTGACCGGAACGGGCAAGGTTTCTGAGAATCAAGAGTACTATGCCGTGGGTAATTACACTCATGATGATGGCTGGAGAGATATGCAAAGAATGGATCGTGGCGAAACGATCCTGAAGCATCGTAAGAATCTTTCTGAAACCAGTAAGCTGACAACGACCATTGTTGCCAATAAAAACGAAGGTCAGGGTGCAGGTTATTTGGATTACGACACCTATCAAAATGACCCGACAAACTCTGGGATCACGGCAACTGATGATACGAATTCTGATAGTTCCTATATACGTTTGACTTCAGAATGGCGTAAAAGCATCGATGCGAAAAACGAAGTTATCGTCACTCCGTATGTCCGTCACACTGACAGCGATTACATGGCATACTGGTATGCGGATACTTTACCGACAATCACAGCTAAAGATTCCACAGTGGGAGCGAACTTCATTTACAGTCATATTTGGACTGATTCGGAAACCAAGGCCGGTCTGGCCTTGGAGGCCACGAAGTATAATTATAAAGAAGTGCAGGAGTTACCAACGTACACGGGTGGCTTTCCGCCTTCCGAGAGCCCTCGCGGTACGCACTATGATTATGATGTGAACTACCTGAATATCTCTCCGTTCATCGCTCATACTTGGAGCATCAATGAAAAATGGCGTTGGGATTTGGGTCTTCGTGCCGACTTTTCCAATTATGACTATAAAAACAATACTTCCGACGGAGACTGTGACTCCCCAAACAATACCAACGGTTTGTGCGGAGCTTACCTTCGCGTGGGTGATCGCACAGATAAATTTGATGGCATCACCCCTAAAACGGGCGTGAACTACCTGCTATCAAATAATCAGGCGGTGTTCTTTAATGTGGGTATGGGTTACAAAATTCCGAATGCGGCAACTCTTTACAACCTGACAGATGGCCAAACGTCTCCGAACTTGAGTGGAGAAAAGTCATACACATCCGAGCTCGGGTATAAATCCGACAATGGCGTGCTGGGTATGGAGCTTTCAGTTTATAATATTGATATCCAGGATCGTGTCGTAAGAACTTATGGTTCAACCGTTTCCACTTACGAAAATGCCGGCAAATCCCGCTCAACAGGTATTGAGTTGGGTGCAGCCTGGAAAGCAACGCAAGAGTTGAAACTGCAAGTGGCAACTAACTATAATGAAAGCCGTTTTATAGACTATAAATCCGGTGGCACTGATTACAGTGGTAACAAAGAAGCCAAAGCACCGAGCGAAATCTATGACGTGGTTTTGACTTATCGTCCGACGGCACTTCGTGGTTTCGAAACTTCCTTGGAATGGAATCGCACTGGGTCTTATTGGGTGGAGGACGCAAATCAACACCTACAAGCCGGTCGCGATGTATTTAATTGGAGAGGTGAGTACCAGTATACGAAAGAGCTGAGCTTCAATGCTCGAGTCATGAATCTGACCAACACCAAGTATCCCATTGACGTTGCCAACTACGGTTCCCTGGTTTACAAACCAGCGACTCCTTTGACGGCATACATTGGCTTGGGTTACGCTCTTTAAATGAAAAAAGATCTGTATGCACGTATCTGGCGTTGGCATTTCTACGCAGGATTGTTCGTCATTCCGTTCGTGATTATCCTGGCAGTCACGGGCAGTATCTATCTGTTTAAGCCACAGTTAGACCCCGTGATTTATCCCAAGTTGTTAACGGTTTCTCCTCAGGAGAAATCGTTGCCTGCGGCAGAGCTTGTTAATGGTGTACGCAAAGAATTTCCTAATGCCGAAGTGTCTGCATATTTTCCTCCATCAAAATCAGATCAAAGTGTCGCTGTGGGTTTTGTTGAAGCGAATGTTAATAAAACGGCTTATTTGAATCCCTACTCGGGCGAGCTCCTTGGTTCTATGAACGACCAGGATCACTATCAGAACATCACCAAGAAAATTCATGGTGATTTGTTGATAGGGACCTGGGGGGACCGTCTGGTGGAGCTCGTGGCTTGCTGGTCGATCATTCTACTTATTTCGGGAATGTACCTTTGGTGGCCCAGAGGACGCAAGTTCGCCGGTGTCTGGTGGGTGAGGCTTAATGCGGGGAAACGCGTATTCTGGCGGGATTTTCATTCGGTCATCGCCATCTATAGTTTCGTTTTCATTCTTTTACTTCTGGTGACGGGGCTTCCTTGGACTGGATTCTGGGGAGAGAAATATGCCAAAGTTTGGAATCATTTTCCTCAGGCCACAGCAACCTCCAATGTACCCACGGCAGTATTGAATAATGCCAGTGTGCAGATGGTGCCATGGGCAGTCGAGACTGTGCCGATGCCGATTTCAAAAGTGGTTCAGTCAGAACAGGTAAGTCTGGATGAAGTTTTAAAATCTCTTCAAGGTCGTGATCTTCAAGGCAGCATTAAGGTGGCGTTTCCAAAAGAGCTTGATGGTGTCTTCACAATATCGCAGTTTGGCGCTGATCCACGCAAGTCCGTCACGCTTTATATTGATCAGTATAGCGGACAAGTATTGCAGGCAATTCCTTTTGCTGAGCACGGCACATTTGCCAAGGCAGTGGAGTTTGGAATCTCCCTACATCAAGGAGAACTATTTGGTTGGGTGAACCAACTGATTGCTTTTATGACCTGCCTTGCGTTGATTTTGATTTGCATCAGCGGACTCATGATGTGGTGGAAGCGTCGCCCCTCTGGCAAGTTTGGGGCCCCTCCGTCTCCGGAAAGTAAGAGTCCATATTGGTTCATCGGATTTTTTATCGTTATGAGTGTTTTGTTCCCTCTGGTGGGGGCGTCATTGGTTGCAGTTCTGGTCTTGGATCTGATCATTTCAAAGAAGTGAGTCGATCCGTAAAAAAAAGACTGGAGAGTCCGATCCCCAGTCTCTGTATTTTTTCAATTTTGATTGTCTGATAGATTTCGAATGTTTTGTACCTTTTCAATTCCCGGTGGCTTCCACGTGCCGTCAAGCACGGCTTGCTTTGGCCAGTACAGGCGCATAATCAAATTGAAATCCTGATCTGCGGGAGCCGGCAACCAGTTGGCTTCTTTATCTTTCCCAGGGCTGGATGCCTGCAGGTAAATATCCAGGGAGCCATCGCGATTAAGGCGAAGCTTGTCGCGGTCTCCGATGGCAAAGCGATTGATGGGATTTTTTACGAAGAACTGGTTGGAGTTATACATTGTTAACGACCAGAAGCCATTGACCGGTGGCAGGTTTCCTTTGGTGAAGCGGATAATGTAATTGTTTTTTCCATTCAATGGCGCTCCAGAGTTGTCGACGGAGGCCCAGGGATACATGGCATCTTGTTTTAGATTGGCGCCCAATCCTTTCTTTGCGATCACGGCACGGGCCATATAGTCATTGCCGTAAGTGCCGATAACTTTAGGAACGCCCCAGCCATTTATCATCGTAAAGTTATCCGGGCTGCGTGCTGACTCTGTGAGTTTTTCCTGGGCGGCAAAGTATCCAGAATTTAAAGCGCGCTTTTGGTCCTCAGTTAGTTTTTCGAAATTAAAGTCACTGCCCGGCGTGATTCCCAGATTTGCCAGTTGGCGCAGTACTTGGCCATCGCTGGCAGAAGGCGGGTTGTTTTTTAACTCATTGGCGAAATAAGTAAAGAAAGTTTGGGCGTCCATTCTTTCAACCTGATCCACCGGCGGAGTTCGGGTGTCCGCGTTGATGTTAAAGGGGACTGAATCAGGAGCGGAAGTGTTCTTGCCGAACTCATCAAGGGGTGTGATTCGCAACCCATTCTGAAAGGCGTGCACTTTGGTTATATCGGATTTTGAGGACTTGGTTCTGCCAATCATCCAAACAGAATTAGTCGGTGCCTTGATTTGGGTAACGTTAGTGGGCAACGTGCCCTGCCAGTTTGGTCCGGTGATAGCGTAGTTACCTTTTTTGTATCCGGTCGTGCGGCTTCCGGGTGAAGCAAAGACGTCAGTCCATGCGCTTAACAATGGCATCATATAGAATCTGTCGCCAGCATCCGGCACGCTTAGAACCATAGGTTGATTGGAAAGATCCAGCCATGCGGAACTATAGAGTGTGTCGGCATTCGGTGATACAACATCGGTGAACCTGTCATCCGGGAAAGCCCGTTTATTGGAAATCTGATTGAGTGGAGCTCGTGATTGTGAAGCTCTGGGAGTAGCAGTCATGACATCGCGGGAGATTCCCATCAGCACCAAGGGGTAGGCATAGAAGTATGCCTGCTCGGTGGAACCTTGGATATCTTGCGGGGTGTTTTTTGCGGTGTCTTTCGAGCTAGCACAGTTGGCAAGCATTCCAGCACATACGGCGAATGCCAGCAGCTTTGAAGCGACCTTCATGAAAATCCTCCTTGATACTTTACTGATCCAAATCAGATTGCGAAGTATTCGGACGATAGACAATGAGGCTTTTGACAGTGCTCTCGACCAAGGATCAGTCGATTTTGATGCCTTCGTTTTTTGCTTTGATGATTTTGTGGATTACCTGCATCCAATCGGAATTTGACAGTGGGGAATACCCGCGGTCGATTTGCCAACCATAGCCCCAGCGATAGCTGGTATGAAATACGGGATGGCCCCCCATACGTACAGCATAGTAGTAGGTTTCCGCCACATTCGGGTAACCCTTGTTCTCGATGCACACTTTCAATTGATGATCGGCATTCAATCGTTCATCTGCCGTACCACCACGCCAATAGGCGACGTCGTGTTTTACGCAACAATCCAGAAACGCTTCGGCATCTTCAATCCAAATACCATCTGGGCTGCGGCTGCAACCATCCGTTGTAAAGTCGCTAAGCTGATTCGCCACAGACTGATGGGCGAATCCCAAAATAAGCATAAATGATAATACGATTGCTGTTTTCATCTTGATCCGGGGCTTATTGGCAGCGCTCGTTAATCGCATTCATGATCTGAGTGAGTTTTCGTGTTGGGTTTCTGACGTCCCATTGCCATACGAAGTCACGGCAGTCCTGCCATTTCGGAAATACCATAGGACCGAAGTTTTCAGATCCATCGTCTTTCTTCAGTCGATCATAAACAATGCTCTCGATACCTTTGTAGGTGCTCAGGGGAAGGATCTGTCTGGAAATCAAATCCAGTGTCACTTCCACGCTGGTAACAAAGCCGATTTGTCCTGGCATAGTCGGGTTTTTGGATTCACCCAGTCGGGAATAAGCCTCACGAATATATGTCAAAGACGGAATTTGCGGGAACTCACGAACCATTTGGTCGTAGACGATTGTGTCGAATTGACCGTTGTCGCCAAAGTAAATCACCATGTCCGGATGTTCGTACTTTAACAAAGCACGGATCACCTTTTGTTTCAGTTCAGGATCCTGTTTGATCCCACTGTTCATGTGCAGCTTGGTAATAGGGAACCCGTTCTCCTCCAGAAAGTCGGAGTGCTGCTCTTGCATCAAAATTTTTGGCGCCAGGCTGACATAGTGAAATTCAATGTCGGGGATTTGGTTTTGCAAGGCCTGATAGATTTCTGCCATTCCGACAAAGCGGCTGTCATCATCAAGGGCGGAGCCCGCAGAGCGGGACTTTGAAAGAATATTGGAGACCTTGATAGTGTCGTCGATATCCGAAATAACAAGAGTTTTTGCCTCTGCAAGAGACGTCATCAGCAGTAGGGAAAGCAATAGCATTTTGTTCATCGATCCTCCAACAGTGACCAACAATTCGACAACCCTGCAAATAACACCTTTTGGATGTTTAAGAGCCAGGCTTTAATTGAGCACATTTAACTGTGGGATACTTAAGCAATCGACGTGCCGACTAGAAAACAGAAAGTTCCTTTTGAACGCGCAGTTCATTGGAGACCTTTTGCAGGTCTTCAGGAACCGTAATCAGAGCGCCTCGTGGAATCTCTTGTTGGATTTTAAACTTGTGCATCCACGCCAGGAATTCACGGTCAGGACCACGGCAAATCATCTGACGATCTTTGCCTTTTTCCTTCAATGTATCACCGACAACGCGGGCTGCGTGAATGGGTGATGGTTTTGTTTTTCGCATCAAAAGATAGCTGGTGGTCAGGGTGCGATTCTTCATGGGGAGTTGCTCTTCCATGGATAGAAACCACTTGGGCGCGGCAAAGTGAATGCGATCATGACACCAGTCAGTTTTTGACTGGGTCAACTGAGGGCACAAACCTTCGTGAGTGCAAGGGGCCCACACGTGAAAGCCTTTTTCCAAAAGCTTTGCACGAAGCTGCATCAGCTTTCGGCCATCCTGCTGAGTGGAAGGCTCGGCAATCATCAACGCCTCACACTGGTAGGCCCAGTCAGGAAGTTCGGCAAGTTCGGTCAATGAGTACGAGAACAGAGCCAATATCTTTTTGGGATTTTTAATCTTGGAGGCATTGATCGTGCGGATCCACTCTTCCGATTTAAAGAAGGGGAAGTACTTTTCGATCAGGCGCTGTGGTTCGGTTGCACGCTCAATCAGTGTGTATTTCAAGTTCTGAGTTTCCGACAGACTTAAAGAGGCGGTCGCAAGACCCGCACCGAAATCCAGGACTTCTTCAAGGTCTGCGAAAAACCCACGTTTTTCACCTTCCAGGATCACCGCACGCAAGCGAGCAGCGTTCAACGGAAGGTAATAGCAAAGATAGGCGATCTGCGCCCAGGACTCATGCCATGGCGTTTGGCCATCAGGTTCATTGATAAAGAAATCAGACAGTGCCAGCACGCGCTTGGACAGCTCCTTGGAATCATTCAAGGTGAGTTTATAATCGGCTAAAGCGTTGGCGATAGCTGTTTCAATATTTTCAGGAATTGTGAACTGTCTTTGCATGGATGCGGGGATTCTACAGACTATTGAGCGCTTTTAGCAAATCTTCGACTTGGATTTCTTCCATAGCATGGTCAAATGGGGGATTTTCGTTCTTGGAGACGAAAATTTTTACATTCTCTCCGCGGGCCGCCCAGCGACGAGGATGTTGAACGCGGATGGGGGAGTATAAACCCAGAACCGGAGCTCCCAGCGAAGCTGCCATATGCGCAACACCTGTGCTTGGCACAATCACGGCCTTGGAGTTTTTAAGAACAGTGAAAAGCTCGGCGGGCTTCAGTTTGTTTTGCAGATTAATGACCTGAGGATCATTCTTAAAGCGGGCTTTGATGGCGGTTAAAAATGGTTCATCCGCTGGCGTACCGGTCAGTGCGACCTTCGTGAATGGAGTGATTTGTTCAATCAATGAAATATAACGATCCGTCGGCCAGTTTAGAGCAGAGCCGGCCATTCCGGGGTGGACCACAACATAATTTTTCTCGGTCAGTTCATGCTTGTTTAAAAGCTCTGAATTTACAGGTGCAGAGAGCTTCAGAACCGGAGTGGGCTCTTTGGACTTTTCATCCAAAGCAAAGCGCAACAAGTCCATGTTGTAATCAGCTTCGTGCTGTACAGCCTGACTGCGGCGTTGGCGCAAACCTTTATTCAAAAACAAAAAGCTGTGCCACTGGGATTGTACCCCAGCACGGACTTTCACACCTTCAGCCCACAACGCAAACGAAACCCACCACGGGGCTTGAAAGCTGACTGCGACATCGGGTTTGAATTCACGAATAAAAGTACGAAGAGATTGCAGTGAAGCTTTCCAGTTATCTTTGGAAAGCTCGATATAGGAACGTTTGGGATCGGCATTGTCGGGAATAAATCCCAAGCCTTTGGCGATCACCCACTTCACTTCTTTATCCGCCATGAATCCCGCCTGATCCACACACATTGTGGAGATCAGGTCACCGATTTTATCAAGGCGGATAAGAAGGACTTTTTTCATCTATCGGTATTCTTCGATGGATGGGCAAGAGCAGATCAGGTTGCGGTCGCCGTAGGCGTTGTCCACGCGGCCGACCACTGGCCAGAACTTGTTCGTGCGAAGCCACTCTACTGGGTAAACCGCTTCTTCGCGAGAGTACGGATGATTCCATTCAGGTTTCATCATCATCTGCGCTGTGTGCGGAGAATTTTTAAGAGCGTTGTTTTCCTTGTCCATTTTACCAGTCTCAACCGCAGTGATTTCTTTGCGGATGGAAAGCATGGCATCGATGAAGCGATCCACCTCTTGTTTCGGTTCAGATTCTGTCGGCTCAATCATCAATGTGCCCGCTACCGGGAAGGACATTGTTGGAGCATGGAAGCCGTAGTCGATCAGACGTTTTGCAACGTCAGTCACGTCGATACCGGAAGCTGTTTTGATATCGCGAACGTCGATAATACATTCATGGGCCACATAACCGCTTTTACCTTTGTAAAGAACCGGGTAGGCCTTTTCCAATTTCTTAGCGATGTAGTTTGCAGACAAGATTGATACCAAAGTCGCCTTACGCAGACCTTCAGCGCCCATCATTGTGATGTACGCCCAAGAGATCGGAAGAATCGAAGCCGAGCCCCAAGGAGCTGACGTCGTTGAAGTGATACCGTTTGCAGGACCCGCTTCAGGAATTACCGAGTGCTTGGGCAAGAACTCTTTCAAGTGAGCACCGACACCGATTGGACCCACGCCAGGTCCGCCACCACCGTGAGGGATGGCGAATGTTTTGTGTAAGTTCATGTGAGATACGTCAGCACCGAAAGTACCTGGGCGGCACATGCCAACCAGGGCGTTCATGTTTGCGCCGTCCATGTACACTTGGCCGCCGTTTGCGTGAACGATATCGCAGATTTCTTTGATACCTTCTTCGTAAACACCGTGCGTGGATGGGTAAGTGATCATCAGCGCAGACAAATTGTCTTTGTGTTGTTCCGCCTTAGCCTTCAAGTCAGAGATTTCAACGTTACCCAAGTCGTCGCAGTTCACAACAACCACTTGCATGCCGGCCAAAGCTGCTGATGCAGGGTTTGTTCCGTGCGCAGATGAAGGGATTAAGCAGATGTTTCTGTGACCTTGGCCACGGGATTGGTGGTATTTGCGAATTACCAATAGACCCGCGTATTCGCCTTGAGAACCTGCATTTGGTTGCAAGCTGACAGCGGCGAAGCCCGTGATATCGCAAAGTTTGTTTTCAAGGTCTTTGATCATTTCAATCAAACCAGAAGTTTGGGAAACCGGAGCAAACGGGTGAAGTTTGCTGATCTCTGGCCAGGAAACCGGAACCAGCTCTGTCGTTGCATTCAATTTCATTGTGCAAGAACCCAATGGAATCATTGAGTGAGTCAAAGTGATGTCTTTGTTTTGCAAGTGGTGGATGTAACGAAGAAGCTCAGTCTCACTGTGGTGTGAGTTGAACACCGGGTTTGTCATGAATGCAGATTTACGTGACAATTCCGCTGGGATTTCCAGCTTCAAAGTCGCATCGATAGTCTGGCAATCGAAAGCCGCTTTGTTGCCGCCATTGAATGCCATCCAAACTGTTTCAACGTCCGTCAATGTGACAGTCTCGTTCAGAGCGATGCCCAAAGTCTTGTCGTTGATTTTTCTGAAGTTCATGCCCAGCTCTTCAGCGTGCGCCAAAATGCTTGCAGCATTGTCAGAAGTAACAGTCACAGTATCGAAGAACGCATTCTTGGAAACGTTGTAACCAAGTTTCGACAAACCGTCAGCCATGATCGCAGTCAGGCGATTCACGCGCATCGCGATTTTCTTTAAACCCTGTGGCCCGTGGTAAACAGCGTACATGGATGCCATGTTCGCCAATAGAACCTGAGCCGTACAGATATTGGAAGTCGCTTTTTCACGACGGATATGTTGTTCACGAGTTTGCAAAGCCAGACGCAAAGCTTGTTTGCCTTGGGAGTCCACAGACACACCCACAAGACGGCCTGGCATCATGCGCTTATAAGTATCTTTGGTTGCCAGGAATGCCGCGTGAGGGCCACCGTAACCCAATGGTACACCGAAACGTTGAGAGTTACCGACAACGATGTCAGCACCCCACTCGCCCGGAGGAGTTAAAAGAGTCATTGCCAGAAGATCCACGGACGCCACAACGTGTGCACCTTGGTCTTTGTATTTTTTCGCAAGGTCAGCATAGTTCTCTACAGCACCTTCAGTGTCAGGGTACTGGAAGAACACACCGAACGCCGCTTTTGCAAAATCGTATGTCGCAGGATTCGTGACGATCATCTCCAAGCCCAATGGCTCAGCACGGGTGCCCAGAACTTCAATCACATGGGGATGCATTTTATCAGAAACGACAAATGCATTTGCTTTGGTTTTGCAAAGTGCGTGAGCCATGAACATGGCTTCAGCCGCCGCAGTTCCTTCATCCAAAAGGGATGAGTTGGAAATCTGCATGCCAGTCAGGTCTGCAACCATAGTCTGGAAGTTCAACAGTGCTTCCAAGCGACCTTGTGCAATCTCTGCCTGATAAGGAGTGTAGGCTGTGTACCAAACCGGATTTTCAAAGATGTTTCTTTGAATGATGGTCGGTGTGATCGAGTCATGGAAGCCCATGCCGATGTAGGACTTCATCACTTTGTTTTTTGAAACCATCGACTTCAAATGATTCAGCAAACCGAATTCAGAAATGCCGGGACCGACACCTTCGAATTTATGTTCAGTGCGAATTTGGGAAGGAATGATTTTGTTGGCAAGTTCATCCAAAGAAGCAAATCCAAGCTCTTTCAACATCTCTTGGACGTCGGAATCGCTTGGGCCGATATGGCGTGGAATAAACTCATTTCTAGGAGACAAATCGTCGATTTTCATAAACACCTCAATAACGCAAAAGAGCCTAGCACAGCCGCTCTTCCGGTTAAAGTGTTGGCTCGCGACAGAGCAAGGGCGCTAATGCAAGGCAATATGCCGATTATAGCCTAAACAGGCTTGATTCGCATTGTGAGGAAACCTTTTTGGGACTTGTGCCTGTATGACAGGCCTTTATCAGCGAGCGAAACTGTTCAAGTTGCTCGGTTTGTTCTTTAAATGAATTTAAACGGGTGGACAGACTGGGAAGATTGGCCAAAAGAGTGGTTTCCAGTCGCAGGGCCAGCCAGACTTTGCTTTTAGACTCGCGTCCTTCCTCTTTCAAAATGTCGTTCATAACTGAGCGCATTGAAGGTGGCAGAGTGCGGGAGACCAGGGACATTTGTTCCAGTTTAAAGCGGAAAAGGGGATCCTTAAACGCGCGGTTGCCGGTTTCCTTGTAATAGCTGACCAGATAGTCGGTTTTTCCGTTGATCAACTCGTCTTCATCAAGTCCCACAGGGTTGCAGATGGTGGAGCAAAGAGGGGGCATTTTTTTGCCCTGAATTTGAGCAAAAAGACCCTCGAAGGTACCAATTTCCGCAAGGTAGCCTTCGCTGATCTTTGCAACTTCATTCATGTTCGGATCAGTCGGCGCTTCTTTGTGAAAGTGTCTGATGCCAATGTAGGCTGCGGCACCCAGGCCCAAGAAACCTGTCAGGATGAAAGTGAAAATAAAAATGGCCGAGTACTTCAGGCCGAATCGCACATGCTTGTTCATTCCGGATTATTTTATCCGAACGAACCTCTGGTGGGCAATGCTCGCCGTCCCTTGGTCTAATTGCACTTTTGGTGTTTATAAAGTGTGGCTACTTCAGCTCCGGTCAGAGCTTTATTCCAGACGACGACTTCATCCATACTTCCGGTGAGGGAGTTGGAATTGGGATTTGATCCTGTGGAAGCAGGTTTACCGAATAAAATAAACGGGTAGCCGGAATCTAAATTGAAGCCGCCGGTACCATTGGCTCCTGTAGCGTAACCTCCATAGGAGGCTTGGTTGGTGCAAGTTCCTGTCAACCGGGGATCTGAACCTGTGTGAACCACTTCAGTGCCGTCCAAATAGTATTTGAGGCCTGTGTAGTTTGAAGTTCCATCCCAAGTCACCACGAGGTGATGCCAGGTTTTTGAAGCCCAATATGTTGAAGACAGAGGGCATGACTGACGTTCCATATTTGATGAACTGTGAACTTTACGAAAATCCAGTGAGCCGTCAGTGCGAAAAACGAAGAAGTAACCTCGCGATGAATTGTCATCGCTTTTGTAAAACAAACGCTGATTGTTTCCGGACGGGAACGCCATATTTACCCACATACTCACCGTGAGTGCCGGAAGGTCGGCAAGGTCTGTGGTGTTTGTTGTTTTGATGACGTCATTGGCGTTTCCATTGCCTGTGATCATTTGTTTTAAAGTCGTTATGGACGAGTTCGCGTAACTTAAATTCGATCCAGCCATTGTCGCAGTTAATGTGGGCCCGCCGGTGAAACCAGTGGGAAGAACCGAAGAGTTGGCCACTGCGCCGACGGTCCCATCCAGGTGCCAGATGGCAGCTACGGAATTATTTTGCGGTATCCACGCAGATCGATAAGCGGCGACACATCGACCACCGCCCGTGCCAGAATCCTGCATGGCTCCGGTTTGCAAACCCATTTGAGCCTGGGCTGCGATCGGTAAAAGAGTCAGCAGTAGCCACTTACTCATTATTGATACCCTGTAGCCCAAGTGATGACGCAATCAAAGTTACCACCATTTGCGATAGTCAGGATGTTATAAGTCGACCAAGTGCTCGCAACTGTCGGACCGTTCGGTGGCAGGAATTTTGAAGTATTACACCCCGTGAACGTATAGGTACGTGATGTTGCATCCTGAATAACCAGAGTATAGTTACCACCATTTTGCATATTAGAAAGTGTGATGGCCGTGCCGCCGACAGAGGCCAACGTATGCACGTTGCTCTTGGAAAGATCGACTGCAGCCGCAGCAACGGTGTTCGTCGTCGAAACAACGGCCGCCGTGGTGGTAATCACGCCAGTAGTATAAGAGATACCCATGCGCTCATCACCATTTGTCTGGAAGCTTAAGTGACCATCACTGTTAACGACTTGAATGCTGCCGGATTTTGATTGGTCAGCGGTTCTCATTTGCAGGGCAGGGCCTGCTCCCGCTGGTGTTCCAAAATAAACGTAACCGCGGTGTGTGTTTGTTCCGTCATGGACTTTGGCCATCAAAACCCCGCGCCCTGTGGCGCCGTTATAGTCAAAGCCACCAATACGTAAATTACCATCAGTGCTGATTGTGGATGTGGTATAGGTTCCAGCGGTGCCGCCGTTTACTTCAAATGGATAAGTTGGGTTTGTCTCGCCGACACCAATTTTACCATTGGACAAGATAGTCATGCGGGCAGAGTTATTAGTTCCAATTGTCAAAGAGTTCGCATCAGTCGTACCTACAGTCGCAGCGGCACCGAATGCATTACCGCCGTTAACAAACACGCCGGATGCGCCCGTAGTTGGCAAATCTGTTGAAGCAATCGTTCTGAATGAAGTTGCGCCGTCAGCTCCAGTTGGGGCTGCCAGGAATGTTTTCTGTGTTTGTGTTCCGAAGCTGGATGCGGTCACTGTCGGAGCGGCACAATCCCAACCGGTTACTGTCCATGTCGGAACATGGCCAACAGTCGAACAAGTTGCATTATAGAATTTGCCAGTGGAATCTTTCATCACGATTCCAGAAGTGACTGCGAGAACTCCAGTAAAGTCCATATCTGTCGCGATAATAGTTCCATTGGAAATCTTATCTGAAGTAATAGCACCGGTCGCCACCGTCGGATTCGGGTAAGTACCGGTCAGGTCTCCACCCGCAGTCGCACCACTTTGCATTGCGCCCGTGATACGAGAGTCATTACCTGCAGCAAAAGTGGTTGCTGTTGTGCCTTGCAAACTTGCGATGGTAATATCCGTTGGAGCAGCAGCAGAGCCGGTGTTATTACCTTTCAAGGTATTTGCTGCCATGTTCGCCATTTTTGCATTGGTCACGGCACTGTTTGCGATGGTAGCTGCAACTGAGCCTGTACCACTGGCTGTTACATCACCAGTTAAGGCGCTGATCGTACCGCCGCCAGCGGCGATGTTCGTACCATTCACTTTGAAATTGCCCGTAATATTTACGTCACCAACAACATCAAGCGTATAGCCGGGAGTCGGAGTGCCGATACCCACTCGGCCTTGGTCGTCCAATCGCATGCGCTCGTCCAAGGACGTTGTATTTCTTGTGACGGTAGAGAACATGAGAGCGGAGCCGTGAGCAGTGTTCGAGTAATTTTGAGTTGCGACTGCCCGCATTTGCGCGCCCAAACCAATACCCCAGGCAGCATTCTTACCACCCCAGAAGTTGAACTCACCCAGAGCATCGTTGTTTTGTACCGGCGTAGGACCTGAGGTTGTATCGCCACGGGAATTGATGACCGCAAATTGCGGAGCGCCACCTGTACCAGCAGTTCCCATATAGTTGGAAACTCTGAATTGAGGATAGCGATCCGCAGTAGATCCGGAATTGGTAACGCTGATGCCCGTGTCAGCATCAGTTTGACGAATATCCAGGTTGTACTCCGGATTATTCGAGCCGATTCCCACATAGCCGGACGAGTTGATACGCATTCTTTCTGCGGAATTTACTCGGAAAGACATGTATTGGTTTGCCGGAGTTGCGGCATCCACTTGGTATCTAATGGATCCTTGTTGCGCACTTGATGTATTACCGAAGTAGATCGTCGCTGGCTGAGCATTCATGGTGTACATATTAATACCTACACCACCAACAGCTTCTCTGTCGAAAGAAGCAACGGATTCAGTTGAAGGAGCATTGGATGATCCAGAGTCACCTTTTACCGCCAACACACCATTTCTGATATGAGCTTTATAGGCAGGTGCTCCACCGATCCCGACATTACCTGCAGTATCAACAGTGATACGATCAGTGCCGTTGGTTCGGATCGCCAATTGATAAGAGTCGTTTGTCCCGATTGTGGCAGTTTGTCCGAAGGAATTACCACCGTTGATAAAGGCTCCATTGGATCCTGTTACTGAAACTGTTTCACCGACCACACTCCATGCTGCTCCGGAGTCGGAATAGATTTTCTTCGTGTCAGTCGCGACATAAAGACGTCCTGAAACTCCTGCAGAAGGCAGACTTGAAAACAAACCTGAGCCAATGCTTGGAGCCCCACCGTCATTTCGAACTGCATTCGTAATGCCATAGCCAGAAATTGTTGTTGGTTTTCCAGTCACGATTTTTGACCAATCAAGATCTGGAATGTCTGTATCTGCCAAGGAAGCAGTACCCGAAGTCACACGACCTTGGGCGTCCGTGGTCACTTTAAAGTAAGTACCCGCCGTTCCTGTGTTCTTCAACGTCAGCGCGCCCGTATTGGCAATCGTTGCGTCACCACTCATTGTGACAGCCGTTGCAGCATTGGATCCGTTACCAATCCACATTGTGCCATTATTCAATGTTGGCAAAACTGCAGTTGGAGCAGCACAAGACCAGCCTGTGACAGACCAAGTGGCCACGTGACCGGAAGTTCCACAACCAAAATTTGCAAATTTGCCGGTGGAATCCTTGATAACCAGGTTTGCGGTGCCTGCATTGACACCAGTAAAATCCATATCCGCGCCAACAATTGTGCCGTCAGCGATTTTAGAACTGTTCACTGCATCAGCAGCAATTGTTGCAGCTGCGGAGCCAGGACCAGAAGCTGTGACATCACCAGTAAGTGCTGTCACATAGTTGCCCGCTGCTTGCTTCGCAGCGAATGAATCGTAATCAGTCTTGCTTAATAGACCTGCTGTAACCCCGGCATCAGCAGCCATTGGGATTTGCAGAGTGTGAGCATTCGAAGCCGAAGACCAGGCTGGAGCTGTTCCCGTGTTTGTAACCGGAGTTGCGAAAGTTTGTGTTGAACCGTTTTGACCATTCAACGAAGTCAAACCCGCACCAGAAACACCCAGTGCTGTCGCCGCAGAACCATTCCAGTATTTAACCTGATTGGTATCAGCGTTATACCATGTGCGACCTTCATCAGATGCAGTCAAACCGGCCACCAATGTTGCTTCAGTCGCATTTGTGTAGTTACCAAGGCCCAAAGCACCCGTCATTGAGTCGCCAGCTTTGTTTACAGGAGTGTACGTCAATGCCGCAGTGATATCCCCAGCTGCCAGATTTGCACCCGTCGTGATACGACCTTTTGCATCGATTGTCACTTTGGTATATGTGCCAGCTGTTGCAACAGTCGCAAGAGTCAGAGCTCCTGCATTTGAAATAGTAGCGTCTCCGCTCATAACAACTGGAGTTGCGACGTTGGAACCATTACCAAGCCAAATGTAACCGTCATTCAATGTGATGACGAAGTTCGTAGGGTCCTGACAGACAAAACCGGAAGCAGTCCACATCGGAACATGGCCCGCCGTTGAACAAGTGGAGTTTATGAATTTGCCGGAAGCATCTTTCATCACGATGCCGGTTGTGGCACCGTTGACTCCCGTGAAATCCATGTTCGAACCAATGATAGTGCCAGCAGCGATTTTTGAAGAGGTGATTGCGCCCGCAGCAACTGTTGGATTCGGATATGTACCAGTCAGATCACCACCAGCAGTGGCACCGGATTGAAGTGCGCCCGTAATACGCGAGTCATTACCAGCAGCAAACTGATTGGCCCCTGTACCTTGAAGCGACGCAATTGTTACGTCACTTGGTGCCGCAGCAGATCCAGTGTTATTGCCCTTCAAAGTATAGGAAGGCATGTTAGCCATTTTAGCATTGGTCACAGCGCTATTTGCGATTGTAGTCGCCGTGGAGCCTGGGCCAGTCCCAGTCACATCACCAGTCAATGCAGTGATCGCAGCACCTGTGGAACCAACCGCTATAGCAGCAGAGCCGTTCCAGTATTTGAGTTCATTGGATGTGGAGTTGTACCAGATTTTACCGGCATCAGCGCCAACTAAGCTTGGATCTGATGAGTTGTTGGAGACATGCAGACTGCGGTTTGCCGCCATCGTCATGTAACCGATATTTGTGATGTTGTTGTTGGCCATATCGATGGCGCCAGCCATCGTACCGCCAGCCAACGGAAGTTTTGATGCGTCCGTAGTTGATGGAGCCTGACATCCCCAGCCCACCACAGTCCAAGTTGCAACATGACCCACTGTCGAGCAGGCAAACTCTGCAAATTTTCCGGTCGCATCTTTGATAACGATATTTGAAGTTGCGACATTCGTTCCGGTGAAATCCATGTCGGCTGAAGTGACTGTACCATTGGCGATTTTTGCACCAGTGATGGCATCATTTGCCACAGTCGGATTTGGATATGTGCCACTTAGGTCACCACCCGCAGAGCCGCCCGGTGCAATTCCAGAAATCGTCGTCGGCGTAACTGCAGTGATGCGACCATGAGCATCGACGGCAACAACCGGTACTTGTGTCGCAGAACCATAAGTTCCTGCAGTCACACCAGAGTTACCAAGAGAAACGGTGACAGTTCCAGAAGTACCACCACCAGTAAGTCCACTTCCAGCAGTTACGCCAGTGATTGACCCAGTGGATGTTGGTACGCAGGCAAACGCCGTTCCCGTCCAACGAAGTGCTTCGTTGGCATTGCAAATTAACAGTGCATCCTTTAGTAGGAAGTCGTTGATGCCTTTGTCTGCAAGTGTTTGTGCACTGTAAGATGTCATCGCAAAAGGAACTGAACGGATCGTATTTGATGGAGTGATTTCCTGCCAGCCCGTTGCATCCTGAAAAGAAACTTTAAGGAGGCGCTCTGAAGTTGAAGTGGCATTCCAAGTGCCGCCCCCATGACATGCATGGGAAATACCATTAATGAAAGAATCAGAAAGTTTGTTGGCTCCGCCTACCGCGTATATAACTGTGCCGTCGCCAATTGCGATATCGAAAATACCGTTGGAGTTTTGCATGTTCACATGTTGGCGTTCTTCATAATACAAAACGCATGTGCCATCAGTGGAAGTGATTTGAAAACGGAATGTAACATCGTTGTAGTTTAAAGGATTTCCCAGTGAATCAACGATGCGCCCTTGATAGGTGAGTTTTTGCGGGGAGGCGAGCGCAGTGAACACTAAAGTAATCACCCCCCAAAACAATCCTACTGCTAAGATTTTTTTACCGATTTGCATGGTACGTCCCTGTTAAAAACTCGTTAAAAAAACGTTCTGGGGTACTTATCGGTATGTGAATTCAATTAGTTAAGGTTTGTTACTTGAATGAAATCAAAAAATGGTTCGTATTTTCAAGAATGGCATTCTGGAACTGTGGGATGGATTTAATAAGATTTGGTGAAAAAAAAAGAAGCCCTTGGGAAACGTCTCGACCAAGGGCTGTATCAAAATGAAATGCAATTATTTGCGAGTAGCCTTCTTAGTAGCCTTACGAACTGTTTTTTTAGTCGTTTTGGCAGGGCGTTTTGCAGCAGTTTTTTTAGCTGTTTTTGCGGCACCTTTTTTTGCAGTCATTGTTTTTTTGAACAACGCTTTTTCCAGTTTTGCCTTTTGCACGATCGCTTTTTTCTTGGCTACCTGGATGTTTTTTTCCAGCGCATCAGCGGATTTTTTAATTTTGCTGATTGTGCTGCTGACTTCTTTTTCCAGCTTTTCTTCAGAAGCAGAAAGAACTTTTACGATCTCCTGATACTTCTGCCAAGCTTGCTCGACCTTTTGTTCTTTGGTTTTGTCGAATTTGCCTTTAAGGTCACCTTCGCGCTTTTTGATTTCTTCACTCAAAGTCTGGAAGTTTTCAAGAAGGCTTTGTACGTTCTTGTTCTTTGAAAGATTGTTCAACATTTTTTGGAAAGTTGCAGATGACATGATCGTCTCCTTTCAAGAGCTCGGAAATCACTTTACACCCGTGACTCCCGAATTAAAAGTCTCTAACTGTTATTTTGACGTAAAACTGAAAGTATCCATCCAAACTTCACGATTGATAGAAAACCGGCCTGGGAACTTTTCAAGAGCTTTTTCTCTAAGTTCCATGGCTTTTTCAGAAATATAGGTTTTGATGTGTTCTTCGTCCTTAACTTTGTAGATTACACGCAGTTCTTTGGCAGAAGACTCCATAGCGCCACCTTTGCGAAGGCAAAGATCCGCACTGATAAAGCCCGGTACATTTAGCATTTCTGCAATGTGTTCATTTTTCAACCATTCAACGTACCCATCATAAGCTTCCCATTGAACTGTTGTTTGTACGATATAAGTAACCATCTAAAATCTCCTAAAGAGTAAATTTAAAATCTTTGATTAATAAGCCCGGCAATTTTTTGCCACCCCACGCACGGGAGTTGTAGGTGTCGATAGTGGGATCAATATCCTGGAAGTTTGTCACTGCCAGCAAGTTTTCACCCAAAGCTTCATACAGGCTTTCATCCCAGCGCATATCAGCGATCGGCGCCACGATCTCGCCATTTTCCACCCAGAAGCACGCATAACGAGTCATGCCTGTAATACGTGCCGTAGGACGGTCTGACCAGTTCAAATAGTGCAGATTGGAAAGATAAACACCGGTGCCCAGTTCCTTCAGAATGTTTTCTTTGGCCAAAGTGCCCGGCATGATTTCCAAAGCGCGGGGACCTTCACTTGGGCCTGCTAAGTTTCCGTCTACGCCGTACTCTTTCGCAGTTCCGGAAGAGATCAGGAATGTTTTCAGTTGGCCTTGATTGATCAAATCCACTTTTTCAGCAGACACTTCACCCAGCGAGTTAAACGGCGGAGTTAAGCCTGTCGAAAAATTCTCGCGCATTGAAAACAACGGAGAGAGGGACTTTTCATTATCCGCCAGTTTTTGCAGTGGGCTGCTACCTTGCTTGTAAGCGCTGTAGCTCATAGCGCCCCAAGAGAACATGGAAGCCATCTCGGCTACTGCTCCCGGAGCCAAATAGACTTTGTAAGGGCCCGGCGGCAAAACTTTTTTAGGGCGATCCATTAGTTTCAGCTGATTTTTATTTTGCGCCAAATTCGCAGCGTACTCGTCCTGATTCCAAGTCGTACCGGCGTAGATGCCTTTGACGGCTTTCTCACCCATGTACAAGGAGTAATCGATAAAGAATGAGTCAGTTGCGAAGAAGTGATTCTGCCCCGCAGAGTTGCGATTGGCAGATACGCGAGGTCCTGCGCAGTAAAGACCCGCAAGGTCGCTGCCAGCTGCAGGGCTGATCAACTTTTCAAACATCTCTTCGTGAGTCAGAAGACTGCCTTTGATGTAGTTGCTGCTGGTGCCGTTGTTGCGCATGGGAACTTGCTTTGGATCTTCAGGCAAAAGACCGCACTCTGTGCGGGCCATCTCAAGAATTTCCAAAGCGCGTGCGGTGTCTGATGCCGACTCGCCCGTAATATCGAAAGTGATTTTCGAGGTGCGAGTGTTTTTTTGAAATTGCATGCTGATCGTACGTTGTTCAACGTGTGTGTTTTGGCGAACCTTGTTGTTATTGATACGAATAAAGACCGAGTCTTCCGCGTTCAAATTTAGGTTTGCCTCTTCGCCAGATTGAAGTTTGGCGAAAACGGTATCAGCAATCGAGTTGAATGTTTTTTGCGTGGATTCGATGAAGTTCATATTACGCCCCAAACACTTCCATACCGCCGAACAGGCAGTATGGTGTTGTGTGACCCACACGGATCACTTGATTCGGTTCACCCTTGCCGCAGAAAGGGGAGCCGTAAGTCTCGCGGTTTTCACTGACTGCTTTTAGTGAGTTCCAGAACTTCACAGTGGTGCCGCGGTAGTTTGGATTTTTCAAAGTTTTAGTCAGTTTGCCGTTTTCAATCAATTGCGCGTATTCGCAACCGAACTGGAATTTATTGCGGTAGTCATCGATCGACCAGGATTTGTTTGCGTGCATGAAAACACCGCGCTCCACTGATGCGATCATTTCAGAAAGCTTGGATGTGCCCGGCTCAAGATTAATATTCGCCATGCGATCAATCGGGGCGCGATTCCAACTGGAAGAGCGAGAGTTCGCAACACCTGGCAAGCCCAAACGAGCTTGAGACTCCAAAGAGCCCAGGCCGCGCAACAGAACGCCATCTTTGATCAGGAATTCTTTCGTGGCTTTGCTGCCGGCATCGTCAAAGGCATAAGACGCCATTGCATCCGGAATTGTTGGATCGAAAGTCACGTTCATCAATTTTGAACCGTATTGAAGTTTGCCAAAGTCGTCAGGTTTTACGAAGCTCCAGCCGGCATAGTTTCTTTCGTCACCCAGGATGCGATCGTATTCCAGGGGATGACCGATGGATTCATGAACCTGCAAAGTCATTTGATCCGGGGCAATCAGCAAATCCAAAGTTTCAGAAGGGCAGTTTTCAGCGGAAAGCAATTCCACCGCTTCTTGGCCGATAACTTTTGCACGCTCCAAAATAGAAGCACGATCAAAAACCTCAGCGCCGATTTGGTTACAACGGGCAAGACCGCCGTTTTCAGAACGCTGTTGAACTTCGCCAGCATCCATTGCCGTGGCATTGAAGTCTGTGCTGACGATTGAAAACTTTTGGTGAACGTCAGAACCATGAGTACTGACCACAGAGAATTCGGAATCGATAATCATTGCCATCGCAATGCGGTTGATAACTTTATCAGAAACTTTCATGGAGCGTGTCGCATCGATGAAAAGGTCGGTTATTTCTTTGGCAGAGTAGGAATCCATTGGGCGAACCACTGGCGAAGAATATTTGCCCTGGGCCACGGGTCTTTGCAAAACAGAAAAGTCATGGACCTTGAAGGAAGAAGCCTGACGAGCCATCAATTTTGCTTTTTCAAATGCACGCTTAACGCCGTCAGAAGTCAGATCACTGGTTCCAGCGTAGCCAAAGTGTCCGTTTACCAGAACCTCAACCATCAAACCATTTTCAAAAGTGATATCACTGCCTTCAAATTGTTCATTGCGGATCACGCGCCAAGTGGTCTTTTCAGAAACCAAACGAAGTTGAGCCCAATCAACGGAGCCTTTTAAGTTATTTAGCGCCTTGTGCAAATCAAGCATTATCGCCCCTTTTTCCTGAGTAGAATTCGCTACTTCCAATAGCGGAAGAGAGCGAAAAACTCAATCTTTTAGGGCCCGAGAAAGCAGATTAGAACCTCAGCTGGCTTTTAGGGGTTTTGGTGCTCGCAAAATATTCAAAGTCTCGCCGTTTTTGGTCTCTGGTGCATCGTGACTCCGGATTTGCCTTCGGCCATGGGGTCCAGAACTGTGTTTTGCGAAACAAATTTCAATATGTCTTCACACAAACTTCAAATCTCGGTGTCAAACTGACCAAATATGATTGGCAAGGAGTTTGCTTTACTCAATGGGTATCAGATGCCCGGAGCCAATTAGGGTGAGGGGAGAAGGGAGAAACCATGAGAATTCTTTTAGCGTTCGCAACAACTTTGCTTTTGACGATGATGGCCAGCTGGGCACCGGCGGCGGTGATGGCTGAAAAATCAAACTGCGCCTTGAGCAGCGAAGGAATTTATCAGGGTTTCTGGGTTAAACACCGGATCACGGCAGGGGACGAAGTCCTTTATGGAGCTGACAACCTTGAAGCCATCACTTCTGAGCTTGGCAGCCTTCGTTCTCAGGGTCTTTGCCAGTAGGTGACGCACTCTTGCTACCCAAAGTAAGGCCGTACCTTTAATCTGCAAAGACTTTGGATAGAAATACTTTTTTAAACCAACATTGGAAGTCTTATCCCGCGATGCCCGCTGATGCGAAGGCGGCGGGAAGAATTTATCGAATTGAACGGGAAGAGGATGGTCTTGAGATCACCTTGATTCGCGATCAGGAAGAACAAATCATTTCTTTTGAAAAAGCGCCTCCGCAATCAGAGTTTTTGATTGAAGGGGATATCGTTGCGATTGTTTCTGCGACGGAAGTGATTCTGTTGGCGCCTAATAAATCAGCTTTGCCAAAGCGCACTTATAACAAAGACATTTTGGAAAAATGGAATCGGTACGTGGAAGAGGTTCGTCACTTTTTCCGCCGTAAAGGATTCATCGAAGTGAAAACTCCTTCGTTGGTGGTCTGTCCTGGAACAGAGCCGGCACTGGATGTTTTTGCGACCGAACTTAAAGTCGGCTCCCGTAAAGAGAAACTCTATTTGCCAACAAGTCCGGAACTTCATTTAAAAAAGACCCTGGCTTTGGGGGCAGAAAAGATATTTGAAATTGCTCCGTGTTTCAGAAACGGTGAGGTGACTGAACGTCATCAGCCGGAGTTTTCGATGCTGGAGTGGTACCGTGCTTACGACAATCTGGTCACCATCAAGCAAGATGTGATTGATCTGGTTCAGCACCTGGTGAAGGTGTTGAAATTCCAACCTCCTCGGCAGATTTTAAGTTATTCGGTGGCAGAGCTGTTCAAAATCCATTGCGGTTTTGATCTGACTCCGGAAACCACCAAAGCTGAACTTAAAGACCTAGCTCACAAATTAAATGTCGATGTACATAGTGCAGAAAGCATCGACGATTTTTTCTTCCTGATTTTCATGGCTAAAATTGAATCCCAACTGCATGGCGAGGACCTGATCTTTGTCGAAAAGTATCCTCCATACCAGGCTGCTTTGGCTCGTTTGACTTCGGATGGTTGGGGAGATCGCTTTGAGGCGTATTGGCAGGGACTAGAACTTTGCAATGCGTTTCATGAACTCAATGATCCAACGGTACAGCGCCAACGATCCGAGGAAGATCTGCAAAAAAAACTGGAATCCCACAAAGAAATGATCCCCTTGGATCAGGAGTTCTTTGCGTGTTTGGATGCGGGTTTACCACCAAGTGGTGGTATTGCTTTAGGTGTCGAACGCCTTTTCATGGCTTTGCACGGAATCAGAAAAATTTCGGAAATAACTGTGTTTCCAAAATAGATTTCGGGAATAAAAAAAGGGACCTTCTGGTCCCTTTTCTTTACTTGGCAGAGTGAAAACTACTCTTTGCCGCCGTTGATGTCTTCTTTTAGTTCTTTGCCCACTTTGAAGAATGGCAATTTCTTTTCATCAACATTGATGATTTCGCCAGTGCGAGGATTGCGACCTTTATAGGCACCATATTGGCGATTTACGAATGAACCAAAACCACGAATTTCGATACGGTCATCACGCATCAACGCCTCAACCATTGAGTCGAAGATTGTATTCACCACGGTCTCTGCTTTTACGCGAGTGATGCCTGCTTTTTCAGAGATCAAATTAATCAAATCCGCTTTAGTCATCGTCCAGATCCTCTAGAACATAAAGTATTGATAACACTCCCGATTATACAGAGTGTGTGGGGGCTGACTACCACTTTTCAATGATTTAACTCATTGCTTCTTATACATTCCGGTGTTGAGAAGGATTTTACGGTAGGCATCAATGACGGACTGGACCATTTTGCCGGTATCGAACAGATCTGTGACGCGCTGACGCGCTCTTTCGCCGATTTCGTCCGCAGGCATGGTGCCCGAAAAGATCTCCACCAGCAGGTTTGCGATGGAATCGACGTCCGCCGGGCGAAGTAAGAACCCATCTCGGCCATCTTCGATAATATTGGCAATGGGGGAAACTTCGGAACCCATAACCACTTTTTTCTGAGCCATGGCTTCCAGGGTGGAAGGTTCAAAACCGGTACTGCGTGAACCCATATTGATGAAAACGTCGCCCAAAACAATGTAATCCTCAAGTTCCGCCGCTGGAATCGCACCGGCCAGAATCACTCGATTGCCCAGGGCTAAATTTAAAACCTGGTATTCAATGTCTTTAAATTTCGGACCGTTTCCAACCACGATCAGGTAGCTGTTGGGTTTTTTGATCGCGACTTTTTCAAAGGCTTGAAGCAAAGGAATCATCTCCGCGGTATCGGTCATGTCATTGATGGTGACCGCGACGTGCGAGTTTTCCGGGAGGTTTAACTTTGCCCGTAGCTCCAGAGATTTTTCCTTGGGGGTCAAATCCCCCAAATCAATACCATAAGGAACCGTGTAAGTGTGATAGTCAGGGTACAGATAGTATCTTTCGAGAATGATCTTTTGCTGAGGATTGGTTACGAAAATCCCATCCGCTGTGGAAAGAAGCTGACGATCCCCACCATAATAAGTCGTTAAAAACTTATAAGCTGTCGCGAAGCCCGTGGTCAAAATGCTTGGCAGAGTTTCCTGTTTCATCGCAAGGATCGCAAACAACTGCGACATTTGAGTCGCTTCCACGTCATAGGCCATTGCGATTTTCAGATCGTCTTTACGATTGCCAATGCGATAGCCTGATTTGTCGATGCTATGAACGATATGAAAGGGAGTCTCGCGATGAAGCTGCATGAACTTTTGGCGCACGGCCATTTGAAAGCGCAAATGTGCCAGATTTTTTTCGCCTTCATTCAGATAAAAGACGCGAACGCCATCCCGGGTGATTTCTGGTTTTTTCAACGGAGAGTTCGCAGAAATAACCGTGACCTTATGTCCCTCGCGCGCAAGACCACGAGCGATGGGCCATAGGAATCCATGATCAGTTGCCCGACTTAAAATCGGAAAGCGATGTGAGGTCAGGCAAATGTTAAGGGTTTCTGGCAAAGCAGATTTTTTTGCGAACATGAATTTAGGTTAAAAGACTATCTCGCGGAAGCCAAGGCCCGATTGTAAAGTCGGTTTAATTCATTCATGGACGAGTCCACAATATGACTGCTCTGGGCCCAATCCTCTGTTAAGGCTTCCGGAAGATTGAAACTGGAGCGAGTTAACAGCTTGTCCAATTCCTTGCGAAGGCTTTGGGTGTTCAGTACCCAACAGTTCACTGTGTTTTTCCAGATATCCGCGTGCAGGCTGGTTTGTTTGGAATCCAAGATCAAAGTCGATTGAGCCTGAATGGCGCGCAAGTAGTACTCGGTCATTTCTGGTGGAGTGAACTGTTGTCCTGCCATAACAAAGGCCGCACTTTTTGCCAGAAGAATCTTGGAAAGTTGCGGGGAAATGCTACCGGTCACGATCCAACGGTCGCCGCACGCATTCTTTTCCATCCAATTTGCAAACTGCTTTCTTTCTCGCAATGACCAGTGAGTGTAGGTGCCCCACAGAATCACTTTGTGCTTGCGAGCCAACATCAGCAGATGCTGAAAGCGTTCTGAGTCCGGCTTAAAACTGCCCTCGCGAAACGGCATAATAAAGAAGTCTTGAGAGTTTAGATTCGCCAGCAATTGAGCTTCGGACTCTTCCAATTCTTCCAGTTGCTCGGGTTGGTTTTTGAAGTTCAAAGCGGGTGGCAGTATTCCGCGCCCCTGTTGGCGTGAGCGAACGTTCAAGCCGCGCAATTGCGCCAGGGATTCGACCGTGGGAAAGGTGATCACATCACTTTCCTCAACCAGGTAACGAACCGGATTGGTTTTTTTCAGGCCTCGTTTGATATGCAATAGAGTCGTCGTCAAAACGCAGTTGGGATGTGATTTCGCGTAAGTCGACAAAATCACCTGTGCTGCATTCATGCGATCGTCTTCCAAAACCAAATGCAAAATATGAGGCTGCATCCCGAAAAGACCCGGGATGATTTTAAGACCTTCCAAAAGGGACCACTTTTTAAAGTAGCCCATGAATTCAATGCCGTTGGTATTTTCAGGGGGTATTTCGCCGTGACTGGTCAGTACGGTGACTTCATGCTGTTGGGATCGCAGAGACTGCGCCAAGTGCCAAGTCGTACCGTTTGAGTTTTTACTGACAAGTATTATTTTGGCCATTCAATTCCCAAGGCTTTGTAAATCCGGTCAAGGATCTTACGATTGGCTTCAGGGATATTGCGGTGTTTTAGTTCTTCCGGATGTATCCACTCAAGCATCATATGATGTTTAGCGCGAGGTTCGCCCTTCCAATATAGGATTTCATAAAACAATATGAGAATCCCTACATCTCCGTAGGAATGAGTGCAGGCCAGCTTCAATTCACCGACTTCAGCCTGAATTCCAAGCTCCTCGTCGAGTTCGCGGGCCAAGGCCTGTTCAGGTGTCTCACCACTTTCGATTTTTCCACCGGGAAATTCCCATTGTCCTGCAAGGGAGTTGTTTTCAGGGCGTTGACCGACCAAGATTTTTCCATCTTTGCGCAAAAATCCCGCAACGACTGGAATCCAATGACCCTTGCGGATTTTTGGTTTTCTTGGTTTTAACTCAACACTATCTGCCGACATCTTTCCTTCTAGCTGCTACATCGTGGAAAAAACGAGGTCCATGAAACACGAGTGCAGAGTAAATTTGAACAAGATCTGCGCCCATTTGCAATCTTTCAAAGACATCATCCGGGGTTAAGATGCCCCCAGCGCTTACTATCAGCATTCCTTGACGCTTTTTGCCTAAAGTTTGAACAGTAATTTGCAATGCGCGTTGAGAAAGATCCTTTAAGGGAGCCCCAGAGAGGCCGCCTTCATTCGGAAAATGGCATCCAGCGGGACGGGAAAGAGTCGTGTTGGTTAACACGAAACCATCAACTCCCAGTTCCTGGCAGTTTGCAACGGCTTCTGCCAATCCGTCTTCAGGCATATCGGGACTTAGTTTGACCAGGACCGGAGTGGGTTCAAAGTGTGAAACACGGTCGATGATTGGCTTTAACAGTGCTCCCAGATTTTCTTTCTTTTGCAGTTCGCGCAGACCCTGAGTGTTGGGGCTTGAGATATTCACGACAAAAGCGTCGGCCCAAGGACGAAGCTTGTCCACCAGTTCCAGGTAATCATTCACAGCGTGTTCGTTTGGTGTCTGGCGGTTCTTTCCGATATTCACAAACACCGGTGTTCTGAAGTTTGGGGCATAGGAAGCAAGATTATAGAAAACTTCATCGGCACCGTGGCTGGGAAAACCCATTTTGTTCCACATTGCCGTGAGCTTCATATCGCGATCCATGATTTTACCGGGGTTGGCCTTTTGAGGTTGCGGCGTCACAGTTCCAACTTCCACAAAACCGCAGCCCAGTCTCCACCAGTCGCTCAGGTGTTCAGCATCTTTATCCACTCCTCCGGCAATTCCCAAGGGATTTGCAAAGGTCATGTCTCTCCAGGTGAAGGAGTTCCATCGCGGGGTTTTGCCGCCGTAGAGATAAGAGAGAGCGGGCAGGGCGTAGCCGTTGATATCGTGTGCAAGTTTGGGTGGAAGCAGTAGCCAAGGGCGCATGATAAAGTCTCCGGAAAAAAAGCAAAAAAAAAGGTGGGTCGTAAAACCCACCTCTTCGAATTAACGAGGGTACAAACCTCTGAGAAGCATCGCTTTCTCAAGACGTTGAACTGAAACCGCCATCGCGGCAGATCTCATGTCGACGTTTTTCTCTTGAGCCATTGAGTAACCTTTGTCGAAAGCCTTAGTGATCAGGACTTTCAATTTGGAGTTAACTTCTTCTTCGTCCCAGAACAATGCCATCGTGTCTTGAACCCATTCAAAGTAAGATACGATTACACCACCGCCGTTGGCGATAACGTCTGGAGCGATGAACACGCCACGTTTAGAAAGAATTTTAGTTGCTGCATTCGTGATAGGACCGTTCGCACCTTCAACGATGATTTTCGCTTGGATTTTTTCAGCGTTGTGAGTGTCGATTTGGTTTTCAAGAGCGCACGGGAACAAAGCATCACATTTAACTTCCAGCAAGTCATCGTTGCTGATTGGTGTTGCTTTTGGATAGCCCTTCAAGAACTTGTGAGCTTTGATGTACTCAAGTACTTCAGGGATATCAAGACCGTCACCGTTGAAGATACCACCGGAAACGTCAGAAACTGCCACGATGCGAGCGCCGCGGTCGTAAGCGAATTTCGCTGCGAAAGAACCCACGTTACCGAAACCTTGGATCGCGATAGTGGAGCCTCTCATGTTCATTTTGCAAACTTCGAATGCTTTTTCAGCTACGTAAACAACACCCAAACCTGTAGCGTGGTTACGACCCAAAGATCCACCGATTTCAACTGGTTTACCAGTTACAACACCCGGTTGCGCAAAGCCACCTTGCTCTTGAGAGTAAGTGTCCATGAACCAAGCCATTGTTTGTGGATCAGTGCCCACGTCTGGAGCTGGGATGTCTTTAGTTGGTCCAACGAATGGGCCAATTTCAGAAGCATAACGACGAGTCAGATTTTGTTTTTCAGTGCGTGACAATTTAGTTGGATCAACAGTGATACCACCTTTTGCGCCACCCAATGGAAGACCTAGTACTGAGTTTTTGAAAGTCATCAAAGCCGCAAGACCAACAACTTCTTGAAGATCCACGTTTTGATGGTAACGGATACCACCTTTGTAAGGACCCAAAGTTGGAGAGTACTGAACGCGGTAGCCTGTGAATACTTTCACAGAGTAGTCGTCCATACGAACTGGTACAGATACAGTGATGCAACGACGTGGGCGTTTTAGGCGCTCAAGAACGTTAGGATCACAGTTAATAATTTTTGCGGATTCATCTAGAGTCTGGATAGCGTTGCGGAACAAAGGCCCGTCATACAAGGGCTCAATCTTGTGGTCCATGATAATGTGTCTCCTTAAAAATACACCGTCGCAGTTTAATGAAGTAAATACTCAGTGTCACCCGGGAAAAATAGCTGATGACTCGGTGGTTCTTTTTACCCACAATTAGACCTATGTCTCGTTGTCTATTTGTTTTCATCATCGCAGCTATTCCAGTTTTCACTTTTGCACAGAAATCCGCGTCGCCACAGCAGGCGTTTATTGAGCAGTTTCAAAGTCCGCGCATTTGGTTTCCATCAAGTGACAATCCTATTCTTGCCGACGCGCCGGGGCGTTATCCAGCGGTTTTGAACTTTCTATTCGAAGGTATCCTAGGCTGGACGCCAACTGGTGCCGGACAGGGACTGACAGACAAGTGCGACACGACTCTTTGGTCATCGCGTTTACAAGATCCAAGAGTTTCCGTTTCCGCTCAAATGCAGGGCGGTCTGATGCAAAAGTACATCCAGGATTGCGGGGCTGAGCTGCAGACAGAAGATCTAGGGGAGATGGTGAATGTCCGTCGTTATCTAACGATGCGTTATGAGCCGCAGGATCACCCGTTTCTTCGTCGAGTCGTAATTAATCTCCCAGGAAACGTAAAACTGAAAGGATTGTTGGCTTTAAAAGGGGACACCAAACGTCGTCCGTTGGTTATTTTCAGATCCGGAATATTTTCAAGTATTGAGGATTTCAGGCCCGAGCGTGGCTGGATGATGATGCTGTTTGAACAGTCTCCCTTCAACGTGCTGCTATTGGAAAATCTGACCAGTGCCGACTTCATTGCCAACAACAGCCAGTTTTCTTTCGGTGGATATGATGAGGGGATTCAAAACATTCTGATTGCGCAGCTTTTGCGAAATCCGTTGGAGCCAATCTCCCGATTGGTCGACAGCGTGCATGTGATGGGCATGAGTTTGGGTGGTCCCGGAGTTTTGTTTTCCTCGTTGTTGAATAAGTATAATTCGCCGGCCAGTGCGCCACTTATCCAAAGTTTCCTTGCGATGTGCCCGGTGGTGAACTTGAAACCGACCATGGAAAGCCTGACAGGAAGCGGTGTTCGTTCGGCGTTTATTGATCTGTGGGGGCGCCGTCGTTTGTCCGGTATTGAAGACAAACTTCCTGGTGTGGTTCAGTACGAGAGTTTCAAATACCTGCAGAAAGCCGTTTCCGAAGTGGTGCGAACTTACCATGGTGGATTGTCTTACATGTCTTCAGTGAAGCTTCCCCCGGGCATGAAGGACGGGGAAAATTTCTGGGCGTTGAATGATTTCTGGCCGTACTACAAGGATGTCAAAGAGCCCGTTGTTATCTGGGCCACGGATAACGACATGATGGTGCCGTATTCAATTAATGCGCAAATGCTGGCTAATAAATCCATGAAGGTGGACAGTCGCAATATTCGCGTCGTTGAGTTTCCGGAAGGTTATCATTGTACTTTGCCGGTGGCATACGACTGGAAAATGTCGACGTCGCTTTTGCAGTCCTACGTTTTGTCACACGCGCCGAATTTCAAAATGCGTGAAAACAAGTTGAATGTGGAAATGTCCGATGATGAGTGGAATGGCTTTTTTACCGGGACGACGAAAGTGACTTACGAGGTCGATGAACCCGGAAAGAAAAAGAACTTCGTGAATCTGGAAATTCTTTTGCAAAACTCCAAAGGCAAGGAAAAGTCCCTGAGCATGAGTTTACCCCTGTCGGAATTTGACTTCCGCTTTATGAACGCAGAATTATCGTCCTCGGAAAAAGACATGATCGTCCGTTGGGTGAATCAAAACCTTCAGGTCAAAATGGTGGATATTTCTGGTAAGCCGAATCTTCAGATCAGCTGGTCTGTTGCCAAATAGTTCTGTTTTTTTGCAGTCTTGATCTCGGGACTGTTTCTTTGTGCGCCCATATGCGGTTTTCTTGTTGAATGGATAATGGGCGCAGAAAATTTCTTAAATCTGGAGTTCTGGGGAGCTTGCTGGGCGCGCTTTCCACGTCTACCGCGCAAGCAGAACCGCAGGTAAAAGAAGTGCCTGTCCATGTGAACTATCGCAGACTCGCCAGTCCAGTTTCAGATTTGCGCGAGCGCTATGAGGTGGTGGTGATTGGCTCCGGCTATGGTGGCGCCATCAGTGCCGCAAGGCTTGCCGGTCACCGGGCGGTGGCGGTTCTTGAGAGGGGACCCGAACGACCTCCAGGAAGCTTTATGGAAAAATTCCGCGATATTCGTCAGGATGTATTGTGTGATGAAAATCCTTTTGGACTTTTTGAAATACATGCCAATCGGGAAATGGACGTTGTTAATGGAAATGGACTGGGCGGGACTTCGCTGATCAATGCTGGGGCGTTGGTGGAGCCGGATAGCGAAACGATTCGCAGTCCAGAGTGGCCGAAGGCTCTCGTGCAGGAAGTGAACTCCGGACGGTTTCAAAAGTATTATTCCCGCGTGCGGGCGATGTTGCAGGGTCAATCCTTCGATCCCGACTCCATGGAGAGTTCCAAAGTAAATGCACATGTCATTGCCTCTCACAAGATGGGTGCGGCTATTCAGTTTCCTCCTATAGCAGTTAATCTTTCCGGTCAGCAAAGACAGCAAACGGGCATCACTCAACCCAAATGCATCGGCTGTGGGAACTGTTGTTCTGGTTGCAACACCGGAGCGAAGAATACTTTGAATATGAACTATCTGCCGCTGGCAAAAAATCGTGGTGCGGAGCTGTTCACACAGATTGAAGTTCAGCGAATTGAGAAAAGGGCAGACCGAGACTATCTGATTCATTGTGAGCATACTTCCAGTGAAGGACGACGGAGCCACAAAGTCATACGTGCCGAATGCGTGATTGTGGCTGCGGGCACGATGGGGAGTACGAAATTGCTATTGAACTCGAGAAGTCGGGGATTGAGTTTGTCCTCTATGCTGGGGCGACGTTTTTCCGGCAATGGTGATGTTTTGGGTCTTTCATTCAATACGGCCTTTCGCACCAATGCGATTGGGTATGCCTCTGCCAGTCAGGTAAGAGTTAACATGAAACCGGGTGCTGTTATCTATTCAATTGCTGACTATCGCAAACGCAAGAATCTGTTTGATCGCTTTATTATCGAGGAAGGAACATTTCCCGGAGCCCTGACAGTACCTTTGCGTCTGGCTATGGGAATTGCAAAGTTTCGCCTTTCCTGGGCGCGTTTCGTGCGTGTCAGTCGTGATGTTACGTTATCCAAGGACATTGAAAAGGGTGCACTCAATTATTCAATGGTCTATTTGGGAATGGGACATGATCGCGCCAATGGAAAGTTGCAACTGGATCGCAAGGGGAGGATCAGATTGCGTTGGCCTGAGGTCAAGCATGATCCGATTTATCATACCATCGACCGCGCGATGAAGGCGCAGTCGCGGGCCTTGGGTGGAAACTTCGTGATGAATCCGCGCTCGTTAATAATCAGTGGAAAAAATCTGATGACGGTGCATCCCCTGGGGGGATGTGTGATGGCGGATTCGGTGGCAAGCGGCGTGGTAAATCACCTGGGGCAGGTCTATCAGTCTGATGGGAGTCTGCACGAAGGGCTTTATGTTTTGGATGGTTCGATTGTTCCGACGGCGCTCGGGGTGAATCCGCTGTTAACGATTTCAGCCCTTGCTGAGCGCGCGGTGGAGAAGATTCTTCTCTGATGCGGGGTCTTGCTTACTTCTGTTCATTTAAAAGGGATTTGTTTTTTTCAATCCATGGCAAGAACCGTGGCAAGTGTGTCGCAATCACAAGGCCGCTGCAGGTGCTCATGATGTCGGGACCTACCGTAGTTGAAATAATACCCACTTGTTGGAATTCACCATTCACTCCATAGAACACCGGGCCGCCGGAGTCGCCCTCGCAGGCACCTTTGATTTGTCCATTGGACATGATCATGGTTCCAATTTGACCTTTGTAGTCGATTTGAATTTCGCGGTTTTCTTTAGCGGTAAATCTCAAATAAGTTTGATCGATGCGCGATTCGCTTGTTTTGCCGAAGCCGGCTAAAATAGCGAACGGTGCCGCTTCTGATTTCCCGTCATAAAATTTAACCGGGGTGTATTCTTCCGGCACTGCGCGCTCCAGTTTCAAAAGCGCGATATCGGAAAATACCTTTGCGTCTGGTTTGTCATAGTCTTCATGGATTACCCATTTGGTGACTGGGATATTGAACTTCTCTCGTTCGTATCCTGAATCAGGGGACATGTTGATGTTCGGGATAACATAGTAATTTTTAATAACAGTTTCAAAGCAATGGGCAGCTGTTAATACGATATCTTTGTCGATCATCGTTCCAGAGCAATAGCCGCGGCCGCCGGTTTGAGTGGTACCCAGGATTAGAACAACTTTGTTAGCGAGAACGTCACCCGCAGCAACTTCAGTTCCTCCTACGATGGCTTGGGAATAAGGAGTCGCAAGAGTTGCCATCACGGCCAAGAGTGCTGCTAAAGCAGGCAGTGACGCGCTAGGCGGCGCTTTTGTAAACACTTTGGTCACTTGCTTCAATAGGTTGCGTCTCATGGTCGATCCTCCATCCGTCATAAGCAGGCATCCAATTTTTATGCCGATTTGGGCCACGAAGGGAGTTCTGATATTTACAGCTGTGCTTTGAAAAACGAGGATTTTTCGGCGAGTTTGTTCATGTACTCCAAGACATCTTCTTGTGCTTCGCTGGATAGCTTTTTGAAGGGCACGATGTGCTCGTCAGGAACATAACGGAAGGTGAAGTTGATTCTTCTGGTTTCGAAGTTTTTAATCTCGTTCAACGGAAAATTTAGATCCGACTTGTCTTCGACACGTTGAACGCGGTGGAAAAGTTGTTTTTTAAATTTTTCGCCACCAAAGATCTGCAATGAGCAATCATCCAACCACTGTTGCAATACCACGTCGGACTTTGATTCTGTGCCTTTACTTGATACGAATTGGAATAAAGCGCGCTCACCAAAAGAAATGGAAGCCACCGGACCTGGTTCGAAATCCTTATGCTCTCCCACGCGGGCGCAATCGATTTTTTTACCGTCTTCCTGGATTTGGTTGCCATAGTAATTAATCAAGCAGGTGTTCAAAGTCCAACCGCGAGGGATATCGCGTGGATCGAATTTCTCTTTCACTAAGCTTTCAATTTTATTTACCAGATTTTCCAGGACCGCAGGATAACGTTCACCCGTTACGCAGCGGTTATAGATTCCCTTTGGGGGGTGGTAATAGTTCAAGCACGCAAACTGCCAATTGCCCAACCAATAAACCGGGCGCAACAATGGTCTTTGTTTTTGGTTCTCAGGCGGCGGGTTGTTCTTGGAATAGCGCATCTCCCAGATGGGATAAAGCGTGTTCAAGTACTTCAGGATCTCGTCTTTTTCGCGGGCCGTGATGTAGTTCTGCTCGTAAATCAAATTAGACGTGGATTTGCGCTCTTCGCCATTGCGAAGACCGGGTTTGTTCCCACGGGAATTGTTTTTAAAAGCAGGACCCTTGCCCTGAGATTTGCCTTTGGATTTGAACATAGGGCAGGTATTTAACATAAAGGGGCTTTTGATGCCAATAGCCGTGGTGCGAAAGGGATGACAGCCTCCACGCAATCCGTTAAAAATGGCTCTGGGAGTGAAAAAATGACAGCACCTGTACAAGCCAAACTTGGACCTCAAGAAAAAGAACTTCTGATCAAACAGATCCCGGCCCTTAAAGGCAGAAAAATCCTCATTATCGGGGATGTGGGATTGGATGAGTACGTGATGGGGCAGGTGCGTCGTATCAGTCCGGAAGCTCCCGTTCCGGTTTTGGACGTGGAAGAAGAAGACATGCGTTTGGGCTTGGCTGCCAACGTTGCACAAAACGTGGCAAGCCTGGGTGGTACTCCGATGATGGTTTCCGTTGTTGGGGACGACACGGGTGCTGACATGTTGAAAGAGCTTTCCGCAAAAAGCGGCGTCAGCTGGGAATACATGATCGTTGATAAGGCTCGTCCAACAACGCGTAAAACCCGTGTGATGGCAAAGCAACAGCAGATCGTGCGTGTTGACCGCGAACTAAGAAAATATCTGTCTGAGGAAACTGAAACGCGATTGCTGGCGATGGTTGAAAAACATGTCGGTCAAGCGGACTGTGTGATCATCGAGGACTATGCAAAAGGTGTGGTTTCTAAAAATGTCGTCGAGAAAGTTTCTGCGATTTGCAAAAAAGCCGGCAAAAAACTGATGGTCGATCCACATCGCAACAATCAAGGTTCATTCTATCTGGGTGTTGATTTGATCAAGCCAAACTACGACGAAGCGGTTGTGTTGACGGGTATGGATTTCGACGATTTGAAAGGCAATCCGAACAAGGTTGTTGAAGTCGGCCGTGCTCTGCAAAAAATCACAGGGGCGAAAGAAGTGGTTCTGACTCGTGGAAAAGACGGTATGACGATTTTCTCGGGCGAGCAAATCACTGAAGTTCCGACTTACGCGCAAAAAGTATTCGACGTGACGGGTGCTGGTGATACTGTCATTGCTGCTCTTTCATTGGGTATGGTCAGTGGTCTTTCATTGGTTCATAGCTGCATGCTAGCCAACAACGCCGCAGGTGTTGTGGTCGGTAAAGTCGGTTGCGTTCCATGTGAAATCCCAGAGCTGATCGAATACATCAACGAAGTCCACTAACCAGCATGGAAAAGGCGTACAAAGTTAATTCAAAACTTTTGCCCGAGGGATTTCCGCGTCAGTTTGATGCACACATTTACTTCACAAATGATGATATGGAGTTCGCAAAAGAACTGCGCGAGAAGGCTCTTGTCTCATTCAAAGATCAAGAGGTCTTCACAGGACAGCTGATTCCTGAACCAATTGGTCCCCATCCAACGCCCATGTTTGAGATTAATTTCCCCAGAGAGAAATTCACCGATGTGGTACTATGGTTAATGCACGAGCGCGGCGAATTGTCGGTCCTGGTGCACGAACTCGCTGGTGATGACTTGTACGATCACACGCAGGCGGCGATGTGGTTGGGCAAACCTGTGGAATTAAAGCTAGAGGCATTCAAAGACTAAGCCTTATGGATGGGAGCCTTGGTTGATCACTCCTGATTCAAATCTGTATAAAAATATTGTGACCACCTGGAAAGCTCCGGGGGAGCTGTGGCTTGCGAAGCTGCCAGAGCACCTTCTTAAAATCGAAAAGCTTTGGGGGCTGGAGCCAATTCAGCCGCTGGACAACCTTTCATTTCATTTTGTAGGTACTGCGAAACGAAAGTCTGATGGGTTGGAAGTTGTTATAAAAACTGGCTGCGATATTGAGTCTTTGGACCGCGAACGTCAGTGGTTGCGGCACTTTTCCGGTGTGGCGGCGCAGGTACTTGAAACAGATAAAAATCTTGGCGCCACAATGATGGAGAGGCTGACGCCAGGTGAAACTTTAAAGCACAACAAAGACCTGGATGATGATCAGAAAACAATCGTCATTGCGGGAATTATTCATGAGCTGAATTCGCGCTCGATCATCAGTGGTGCATTCAAGCATATCTCAGAACTTGCCAAGGATCTGGATGTTTTGGAGGGAGCTGTGGACTCACGCATGCTCTCCAAGGCCCGCGGAATTATCAGCGAACTGACATTTGACCGCAGTCAGGATCGTCTGCTGCATGGGGATCTTCATCACGACAATATTCTGAAACATAAGAGTTCGTGGAAGGTCATTGATCCTCACGGCTACATTGGAGATCCGACATTCGAGATGGCTGTGATGATGTACAATCCTTTGGATGCGTATCCTACAAATCGGCCCCTTAGAAAAACTTTGGATCGTCGTATGTCTATTCTCAATGACTACCTCAACTTCGACATGCAGCGAATGAAGTCGTGGGCCTTTGCTGCGGCAATGATTTCAACAGCTTGGGATTATGGGGATACGAAAAAGCTTTTTGGCATTCCATTTTTGGTTGCCCAGGAATTGCGATCCTGATGTGATGAACCCTCTAACTGAGGGAGCATCCTATGAAATTCATCGCAGCGGTTTTTCTATTTCTAATTGCCGGCACACAAGTGTATGCAGCAGATCCCTTTGATTCGTTTATGGGAAATTATGTGATCGAGGGTAAGCCTCGTATCAAAGAAGTAAACAACAACTATTGTCTTCTTTATAGCTTTAGTGGTCTTAAAGGGATCACTGTAAAACCCGGTGAAGCCAAGTTTGAGTCGCACATGGTTCATTTTATTTCCACGCACAAATCAGTCAGACATTCGGTCATGAATTATGAAACTCGCAATGATCGCGATTCTGCGGGCTCCTTTGCCGTAACTTATGGTGGAGAAGGCTGGGCTTCGAACGTTCGCGGAACCTGGTCCGTTGGGAACAAACAAGGGGTTCGAATTCGCTTAAAGCAAACAGAGCGTGGTGCTGTGGTGTCCTTGGATGATGAAACACTTCGGTCGGGAAGACTTGCGAAAGCCTGCTATTACGAGGCTGATCTGGTTAAGGTGGCCGAATAAACCGCCAGGCTCTGGACAATTAAGCATTTTTTGCAAGAAAGGCTCTTTTATAGGGCCTTTTTTATTGGCTAAAGCGCTGAAATATAAGGAATTACTACAAGTTCCCCAAGGGCTGTGTTACAAAATCGGCCGCTGAGTACTTCCGCGAAGCGGAAGTGTAAACCAGCTAATCCTATGTAACGGGACCACAAAAGTCCCAGCTGTAACAAGCATGGCTGTAATAAGCCGAGGAGCCCTAAGATGGAATTGAACGAAGCGACTACAAGCGCCACTCTTGCACCAATCAACTACACTGACGACAACGTCGCAAAACCCCTGGAAAACAAAGCTGCAAACTTCTACTCCATGACTTTGGAGGATTTGAAAGCTTACCTAAAAGGTAAAGGCAAAGAGCAATTCCGTGCTCAGCAAATCTTTAAATGGGTTTACGAGCAACGTGTGACGGATCCAGAACAAATGACGAATTTGTCCAAGGACTTCCGCGCAGAACTTCCAAAACTTCTTTCTTTCGAACTTCCAAAAACTTTGACTCACTTGAAGTCCGTGGATGGAACTCAAAAATTCCTATTCGACATGGGCGACAACCAAAGTGTTGAGTCTGTGGTGATTCCATCTGAGGGCCGTCTGACTTTGTGTATTTCCTCTGAAGTGGGTTGCAACATCGGTTGCAAGTTCTGCTTCACCGGTAAGCAAAAATTGAAACGTAGATTGCGTACTGAAGATATCGTGGGTCAGTTCATGCAAGTTCATGATTCTTTGGCCGAAGGTCAGCGCATCACGAACATCGTGTTCATGGGTATGGGCGAGCCATTGGATAATCCAGAAGCAGTATTTAAAACGATCGACGTGATCCATTCCCCATGGGGTATTAATCTTTCCCGTAAGAAAATCACTGTTTCCACTTCCGGTATCGTTCCTGAGATGTGGCGTATTGCTGATTCCAAAGTTCGTTTGGCAGTAAGCTTGAATGCTCCGACGGATGAAATCCGCTCGCAAGTGATGCCAATCAATAAGAAGTGGAACACGACTATGTTGTTGGATGCTTGTAAGCAGTATACCGACAAAACGGGCGACAAGGTGACGTTCGAGTACGTGATGCTAAAAGGTGTGACGGATTCTATCGAGAACGCGCGCCAGGTGGCGAAACTGACTCGTGGTGTGCCGTGCAAAATCAATATCATTCCATTCAATGAACATCCAGGTGCGCCGTACGAGCGTCCTTCTGATGCAACCATCGAGGCGTTCCACACGGAACTGAATCGCTTGGGTTGCCATGTTCTTCTTCGCCGCTCTATGGGGCGCGATATCTTTGCGGCTTGCGGTCAGTTGAACAGCACGCACAAAGACGAAAACGCGACAATGGATATCTCCAATTCTGATTTGGCCGGTATGCCTAAATCAAAACGTCAGTTGTTGGCGGAACATAAAGCTGAGCACGCTGCTAAAAATGCGGCATTTGCTGCGATGAGCTTTGAAAACGAAACAGAACTTAACTAGTCTCAAGCCGCGCTTTGAAGATATCAAAGCGCAAATCACCCGGAGAAATTCAAAATGTCTGAAATTTTAGTAGTAGGAAGTCTTGCATACGATTCAATTCAAACTCCATCGGGCCGTGCTGATCGCGCCTTGGGTGGCTCTGCGAATTACTTCTCTTTGGCAGCATCTTTGTTTTCCAAAGTTCGCGTGGTCGGTGTTGTGGGTGAAGACTATGACCAAAAAGACTATGATCTTTTGAACAACCGTGGTGTTGATTTGACCGGTCTTTCCAAAGTTCCAGGCAAAACATTCCATTGGGCGGGTTCCTACGAAGGTGACATGAATGAAGCGAAAACTCTGAACACAGAGTTGAACGTTTTTGAACACTTCAATCCACAATTGCCAGAGCACTATAAAGATTCTTCCTTCGTATTTTTGGCAAACATCGCACCTGAACTTCAGTTGCAGGTTTTGTCTCAGGTTAAACAACCTAAATTTGTAGGTCTTGATACAATGAACCTTTGGATCAACATCAAGAAAGACGCTTTGCTTGAAGTTGTTAAAAAAGTGAATCTTGTGTTGATCAACGAAGGTGAGGCGAAAATGCTTACTGGCGCTTCCAATGCGATTTCTGCTGCGCCAATGATCACAGCAATGGGTCCTTCAGCGGTAGTTATCAAACGTGGCGAGTACGGTTTCGCTATGTACACGAAAGAAGCGGGTTACTTCATTCTGCCTGCAATGCCGATCCCAACAGTGATCGATCCAACAGGTGCGGGAGATACATTTGCCGGCGGTTTCTTCGGTTACATCGCCGCTCAAAAAGAAGCTCCAACATTGAACACTTTGAAACAAGCCTGCATCATGGGCTCCATGATGGCGTCTCACACAATCCAGGATTTCTCGGTGAAGGCACTTTCCAAAGTGACTTTGGCAGATCTTGAAAAACGTCTGGCAGAATACAAAAAAGTCATCACCGTATAAGGTGCCAGGTCCTACTTACGGACGCATTGCAAAAGAAAAGGCAGATCACTAAGATCTGCCTTTTTTATTTTGTATAGTCTTTGCCTTTTACGGGAGGGGTTAGACTAGTTCGATCTCAACAGGAACATTGCCGCGAGTGGCGTTGGAGTAAGGGCACACTTTGTGGGCCGTCTCCAGAAGTTGCTGGGCGATGTTTCGCTCAACACCTTCTATCTTCGCACGCAATTTGACTGCCAAAGCAAAGCCACCAGCATTGTTCGGACCGATGCCGACGTCTGCCGTGACAGTAGACGTGATTTTCGTCTTCTGTTGCATGGCCACAAAATTCAGCGCGCTATCAAAGCAGGCTGCGTATCCGGCTGCAAAAAGTTGTTCCGGATTGGTGAAGGCTCCACCTGATCCGCCCATTTCTTTGGGAATACGTACTTCAAGATTCAGGACTCCGTCAGAGCTTTCTACCCTTCCGTTGCGTCCGCCAGTTGCGGTTGCAACTGCTGTATAGAGCTTACTCATGAATGACCTCCTTCTAAGGCTTTTCTCATTTGCTCGTTTAACTTATTCAAATTTTTGTAAATAGCCTGCAGCTCTGTCTGTTTGCATTCGACATTGCAAAGCAGTTTCTCAGGGACCGAAGCGAAGTGCTTTTCCAGCTTGCGACCCTCGGCGGTCAGGTGAACTTCGACCGTGCGCTCGTCCTTGGCAGAGCGTTTGCGGGTGACCCAGCCACGAGTCTCCATGCGCTTAATCAGGGGAGTGACAGTTCCCGTATCCAACATCAAAAGGTCTGCAATCTCGGTCACTTTGCGCGGAGCTTTTTCCCACAGAACCATAAATACCAAGTACTGCGGATACGTCAGATCAAAAGCTTTAAAGTGTTCTGCATAAAGCTGTGTGATCAGTCGGGAAGCCGCGTAGATCGGAAAGCAAAGCTGGTTTTTCAAAAGCAGTTTTTGGTTCATGCCCTGATTCTACGCTGATTTATATTGTGTGCAATTAAATTGCATACAATATAAAAATAATACATGCGGGGTCCTGCGCCAAGAGGTACGGCCTTACCTGCGAGGTAAGGCCGTACCTCTGGCGTTTCTTTTTGAGACGGATTTGCGAGGTTCTGCTCGCGGGGAAGGTGGGGCCAAAGTGGGCTTGGTGGTTATGAGGTAAGTCCGTACCTTTTGGGGCTGGACCTTGTGCCAGATAGGTGGAATCCCGTGGGAGTTCCTTAAGAGAAGTTGAGGAATTTCCGATAATTCCACTAGTATGTCGAAACGAAAAAAGAAATCTTCAGCAGCGGAAAATCTGATTGAGTCACTGATGGACGATGTCCGTGGTATTCAAGAGGATGGTTCGTTCCATAAAGATGAGAAGCCGGTGGCCGATGAGCCGACGGATTATCATCAGGCGTCTTCTGCAAGTGCAGATGGTGATGAAGATATGTGGTCAGGCCTTGAAAAGGACGTCGGTGCCGATATCGATGAATCTGAATTCAATGGTGGCATGGCTGAATATACCAGTGCTGAACAAGGCGACGACTATGAAAATAAAGTTGTCGAAGAGTTTTCTTCCGGTGATGAAATGCTGGACGGGGAAAAACCCGTAGGTTTCGATATTCCTCCTCGCCCTAAATATGAGACTCCTTCAATGGAGGCTTATGACGGTCCTTCCAGCGAAGGGGACTATCAGGCGATCGATAGCATTGACGATATCGCCAGCGTCGAGAGTGATGATGATCATGTCGTGGAAATGCCTGAGTACCAGGATGATTTCACCAGTCCGGTGGATTCTCTGGCGGCATCCATGGGCGAGGACTCCAAAGAAGACAAAACAGTTTCCATTCAGGATTCAGCGGCCTCCAGTTCGCACACAAATGCAACCAATACAGACGCGGATCGCACATTGGCGGTTTCAGGATTTGCCAATGCCAGATTAGGTGCGCGTAAGTCACCGAATGTTGATGTGAAAGTCAGCGTCGGTAATTTCCGTGGCAGCAATCGTGCGGGTTCTGCGAATGTGATGACATCCGTGGATGCAAGTCTTGCGCAGGCAGAGAATCTGAAGTTGGCGCAACAGCGTATTCTGGAGCTGGAAAAAGAAGTTGAATTCCTGCGCAGCGAGAATGAGGAGCTGGCTTCGGCCGGTGAAATCATTCGCACTCGTACTGACGAGCTGGGTGTGCGCATTGTCGCGATTGAGAAGGAAAAAGCGGAAGACCGTGAATCCTTCCAAAGCGAAATCCTGATTCTGAAGGGTAATCTTCAGTATAAGGAAAACGAAGTTGCCAAAGCTCGCGTGAAAGTCGATGAGCTGGAAACTCGACTTAAATCTGATTTCAAAAAGATCCGTGTTCGCGAACGCGAACTGGAAAATCGTCTAGAGCTTTTGCGTGCTGAAAAAGCGGCATTAGTTCGGTCCAAAGATGAGTATATTCTAGACCAGAAAAGAAAGATTGATCAGCTTTCCCAGGAACTCGATAATTATCGTAATAAGTGTCTTGAGTTGAACAAGACTATCGAGGGGAATCAGGACCAATTCAAACGTACGGAGCGTGCTCTGCGTTTGGCTCTTTCTAATTTGGAAGTCAAAGAAGAAGGCGGCCCGGTTCCACTCAAAAAAGCTGAGTAGGAATTCATGGACCCCACATCACCAGTAGAAACCAGGACAGAATCCAGCGATGGCAGCCAGACGGTTGTCAAACCTGCACCTGTAAAGAAAATCAAGGTGGTTATCAGCGATTTGCATTTGGGCAAAGGACGTCTTTTGCCTGAAGGTGGTATCAATTCCCTGGAAGAATTCTATTACGGCGAAAAACTGGTGGAGTTTATTCACTACTACTCCACGGGTGTTTATCGTGACTACGAGGTGGAGTTGATCATCAATGGTGACTTCTTCAACTTCCTGCAGTGTGATTACAAAGGTCACTTTCTTTCCGTTATTACTGAAGCGGTCACCCTGGATATTTTAAAGGATGTGGTCAAAGGCCATGAAAATGTCTTTAAGGCCATGGCAGAGTTTGCAGCGAAGCCTGGCAAATCCATTACCTATATTGTGGGCAACCATGATCAGGGGATGTTGTGGCCCGCTTGTCGCGCCTATGTAAACCAGGTGATTGGTGCGCCGGTGCGCTTTAAAAACATCGTTTATTTCTTTGATGGTGTACATATCGAGCACGGCCACATGCACGAAGCTGCAAACCGTATGGACCCCAAAAAGTTTTTCCTGAAAAAGAATCTGGTAGAGCCTATTTTGAATCTTCCGTTCGGCTCCCATTTCTTTTTGGAAGTCGTTCTAAAGATCAAGCAAACGTATCCCCACGTGGACAAGATTCGCCCTTTCGGGAAAATGGTGCGCTGGGCGTTGCTGAATGAGACCATGACGATGGTTAAGGCCTTCGCCATGGCCTATAAATACTTCTTTAAAAGTGCCTTCGTTAAAGATCCTCGCCGTAATTGGCCATTGAAACGTATTATCCAGGTCATCCTGGAAAGTGCGATTTTTCCGGATTTAAGTGAGTCGGCGCGTAAAATCCTGGGGGACGACAGGGTTCATACGGTGGTTTTTGGACACACCCATGTGTACCAGTACCGCCAGTGGTCTGAACACAAAGAATATTTTAACACAGGAACATGGACTGAGATCACTTCTTTAGATATCGTGTCTCTTGGAAAAATCACGAAATTGACCTATTGCCTGATTGAATATCCAGAAGACGGCGGACGCCCACGTGGACGTCTGAAAGAGTGGAACGGATATCACCGTATCGAGGAAGACGTCGCGATTTCGTAGTTTTTCCAAACAACCGCTGTTGGAAAGAGAAATCACGATGTTGGAAATCACACAGGCCAAATTCACAAATCCCGATAATCTTATTCAGGAATGCCAGTCATCTTTGAAATTGTTTTTGCAAAGAAAAGAGATCGGCTTTCCGCAATTGGTTGAGCGAATCAACCTGTGGCAACAGTCCCATAAAATGGGCGCAGAGTTTTCTGCAAAATTCAAAAAAATGGTGATCGTGGGGTTGGGGGGAAGCTCCCTGGGCACACGTGTAATTCGCGAAGTCTTTAATGCCAACAACATGTTCTTCGTTGATAACGTTGATGCCTTGGTATTTGAAACCTTGATCGACGAGTTGGGTGATCTGAAAGACGTAGCCTGGGCTTTCATTTCCAAAAGCGGAACAACCATTGAATCCTTGTGTGCATTGGAGCTTTTGGATCAAGTTTATAAAGATGAAGGTTTGCACCTTCCCTCAAATTCGATTGTTATCTCTGAAAGCAAAGCCAGCTCTTTAACAGAATGGGCTCGCAAGCACAAAGTTCCAGAATGCGAAATTCCAGTGGATGTCGGTGGTCGCTTTTCGGTTCTTTCACCAGTGGGAATGTTTCCTGCTGCGTACCTTGGATTGGATCTTGAAAAGTTCCGCGTGGGTGCAAAACGTGCTTTGTTGGATACTGCGACGATCACGCAAACAATGGCGCAGGTTATTCAGTCTTACAATCGTGAAGAGTGGATCACTCTTCTGTGGTCCTACAATTCCCGCATGAAAGACTTCGGCGGCTGGTTTGCACAGTTGTGGGCGGAGTCTTTGGGTAAACCAGTGACTCGCGCAGGAACTCCAGCGCCAAGAGTATCAACTCCGATTGCAGCGATTGGTGCCTCCGACCAGCACTCCATCCTGCAACAGGTGATGGAAGGCACAAAAGACAAGTTCGTGATCTTCCAGCGCGTGGATGAAGCTGAAGGCGGCTCTATGCGTATCAAAAATGCGCAATTCAAAGAAACAATGGATCTGCAAGGTCGCACGATGGGTGAGCTGTTGAAGGCAGAAGCTTTGGCAACCCAAGAAGCCCTGGTTGCCAACGGTGTTTCAACAATGACTTTGAAAACAAAAGCCTTGGATGAAGAAACATTGGGTTACCTGTTCATGTTCTGGCAGTTGGTTGTGGCAGGATTGGGCGAATACCTGAAGATTGATGCTTTCAATCAGCCAGGTGTAGAGGCCGGTAAGATTTTGGCAAAGGCCAAGCTTAAGAAGTAATTTTTAAATTCATTTAGAGGAAAAAGGGAACTCCGCAACAACTCAAAGCGGAGTTCCCTTTTTTATTTCACTGCAATTGATCCGGCGAAGAATGCGGATACAGGTGGTGTTCGCTGTTTTGCAGGACCTCGATGTGTCTTTGCATTTCCAAATATATCAATCCCAACTCGATCCGCTTGTCGAGTGTCGTGGCCACATCAAGTTCCGGCAGAAGGTCCCTTTCCTCTACCATGATTTGATGAAGCGCCATCTCTGCGAGGACGCGGGCTTTCAGCATAAACGATCCCTCGGATGTTGTTGCCTCCATGTCTTTGCAGATCTGCAGGGCCAGGCGATGCTCTAATTCGCCTTCTGATATCTCGACCGTAAACCGATGTTCGTATTTTAAACACTTGTACCAGGTTTCCAGCTCGGGGCCGACGTGCGCCTCGAGCAGCAGTGCGAGTTTTTGGAATGCTTCCTGTTTTTTCAAGTAAGGTTCGTTGTCATCTTTAAGGGTGCTTAAGAGGGCTTTCAAATTCCTGTGATCGTCTTTGATAATTTGAACGATGTCATAGGGATGGGATTTTCGTGTGCGTATTTGTTCCATCGCAAGCGCCTCCGTCTGAGGGGAAGCTTTTGCAAGCGATGGTCCTGACGAAATTTAGAGCTGTACTAAAATCTATTGGCAGTAGAAGAGCCTGCATGAGAAAACACAGAGGATTTTTGCCCCTCCGTGTGGATTTTTGGAATGTTATTTACCAGATTTGCTGTAAAGATGCGGAAGGTATCCCGCACCCAAAACGCCTGCGTGATTCTTTGTTTTGGCGATTTCGATTTTGCATTCAAGATCAGTATTGATCCCGCGAATGAATTTCGAGTAGTTCGTTTTCATTTCTTTGAAGTAAAGATCCTTGATTTTGATCAGGCCACCGCTGATGAAGATTTTTTCCAGATGAAATGAAAGGGAAAGATCATGGCAAAGACTTGCCAAAGCTACAGCCATGTCTGAATACAACTTACCGTATTTAGGATCTTTGGTGTCCACCAACTCCTCGACAGAGTTTCCAGTGAAACCCATTTCTTTCGCCCGGCGCAAAAGACCGGTTCCAGAAGCCAGGCCCTCGACAGTGTAGTGGTGAATTTTGTCAGGATTGTTTTTCAAGCCCATCATGTCGACCACGAAGTGCCCACATTCAGAACCCATCCCGCGGCTTTGGCAGGGCATACCGTTAAAGATAATTCCAGAGCCCACACCTGTTCCCACAGTAACGACAGCAAAGGAATTCATGCCCTTTGCTCCGCCAACCCAGCCTTCCGCCAAAGCAGCAGCCGTGGCATCGTGCTGGAAGTAAACTTTCGTTTTAAATCCGTGTTTTACGATTTCCTTTTCAACCATGTCGCGGATAGGAACAACTTTCCAACCAGGATAATTCACCGGATTTATAAGTTTTCCTTCCTCAGCATTCAAAGGTCCGGCACTAGCCAGGCCGATGCCTTTAAAGACAGTTGCAGAGGTCTCTTTAGGAAAACGTTTTTTGAAATCAAGTGCGATGTCAGTCATGACTTGGATCACGCGTTTTTGAGTTTTTTGGGCAGAGCCCTCGCGTTTCATGTCGACAGGAACTTTGATGAAATCAAGCATCTCTCCGTGGTTATCCAGAAGAGCTGCAGCCAGCTTGGTTCCGCCCAAGTCGAAACCAATGGTATAAGTTTTTTTCGTCATAGATTTTTTATTTTTTGTTTTTAAATTGCTCACGGTTCAAAAGTACCAGAGATGAGTATGGAGGCAAGGTCACAGTGATAGTTCCGTCAGATTTGACGTTGTATTTCATATCCGTGCATTTGCGTAGCTGACGGCTGTAAGACGGGCCAGTCAGGTCACAGTAGTTGCCCGCAGGCAGGCCTGTTTGCAAGTCACGTGTGATGGAGTTGTTTGAAAAATTCAAAGCAACAAAACCCAAATTACCGCGGCTGAATGCAACAAAACTGAAGCCGTCAGTGTTCCAGTTGTTCACGTAGAATGCTTTGTCCGTCTGATTTCTGAAGTTGACCATAGCGGCCACCTCAGGAAGGCGGTGTTCGCAAGTCCAAGGGGCTACACATGTGTTATCGTTGGCAAGGACATTCAAAGTGCGCAGATTTGGGCCGATCGGTGGACCTTGATCGTAAGATGTGAAATCGTAGCCTGAATACACCTGCGGATAACCGTAAGGATAAGCCAGCATATAGATTTGAGCCAGGCGATACACATTGTGATCAGCCCCCGTGTAGCGAAGGATGTTTCCATCGCCGGTTCTTTCAAGATCATGATTCGTCACGAACACCAAAGAATGTTCGCTGTCAGGAAGACCGCGGGACAGGTTTAAAAGATTTCCCAGGCCACCATACTTGATGCTGCCACCAAGAATGAATGGATATTCGTAAGCCGTAACATCACCACCAGCAAAGTAGTCACCGTATTGAACCGGGCCGCCGTTTTCATGGATGATTTCCTGAAACACGTAAGCGCTGCGTTTCATCTTACGAACGATTTGCGCGATATCACGGGCAGGAATGTGTTTTGCGGCGTCAATGCGGAAGCCCGAAACACCCAAATCAAGCATGTGGTTCAGATATTCAGCAATTGTCTGCTGAACTTTCGGTGCTCCCGTTGCTAAATCCGCAAGCCCTACCAACTGGCAGTACTGCAATTCATACAGGTCACGATAGTTGACGATGTTGTCATGACCATTGCGACCACAAGCGTGGAAATCGTTGGAAGTATAAAGTCCCGGATATTCTTTGTGAGTGAATTTGGAACCCGCAAAGCCGACACCTTGTGGAAATCCAGCCATGTGATTGATAACTGCATCAGCATAGACATCGACACCAGCGGCGTTACAACGTCTGACCATGTCGGCAAATTCGGCTTCATTGCCTCCGCGGGATTCCAATTTATAGCTGATAACTTGATAGCGCTCCCACCATGCGCCGTTGTGAATCATGTGTTCGTGGGGAGGAGAAACTTGAACGGCAGAAAAACCAGAGGGACCCAGATAAACTTCACACTCGCGTGCAACATCTCTCCATGGCCACTCAAAAAGTTGCACGAATACTGTTCTTGGAGCTGCAAGCGCTGAACTTGTGCCCAACAAAACAGTCAGGAGTAAGATTGAACGTTGCAACTTTGAAAACACGCGGACTCCTATAGCCTCTGATTTTGTCCTGTTTTCTTATCAAACAGGTGGGCCTTTGTCAGATCTATTTTTAGTGGAACCTTTTGACCCTTGGAAAATTTATCCAAGGAATCCGTAATAATTCTCACGCTTTGTCCCTCTAATTGACCGTGCAGCATCTGTTGGCCACCTAAGTTTTCTGACAGTTCCACCGTGTAGTCACCCAAGGCAATGTCCTGGCTACCCAGATCGCCCTTATTGATTTTAAAGCTTTCAGGGCGGACTCCCAAAACTTGGTCGGCTTTTTGGGCCTCCGGCCATGGCAGGCGGCGAACGATGCTGCCTTCCATGAAATTCATTTCAGGGGAGCCGATGAAACTTGCGATGAACATGTTTTTAGGGCGGTGATAGATCTCGGTTGGTGTTCCGACTTGTTCGATCACGCCGTCTTTCAATACAGCGATACGGTCGCCCATAGTCGTCGCTTCCATTTGATCATGGGTTACATAGATCATCGTGGATTTTGAATTTTCATGCAGGCGTTTGATTTCAACACGCATTTGCGTGCGCAAGTGAGCATCCAAATTTGAAAGAGGTTCATCAAACAAAACCACCGGTGTCTGGCGAGCCAGGGCACGTCCCAAAGCCACGCGTTGACGTTGACCACCGGAAAGTTCTTTCGGGCGACGAGCCAGCAGGTGAGAAATTTGCAAAAGATCCGCGATCTCTTTCACGCGCTTGGCGATTTCAGCCTGAGCCATGTTTTTCAATTTCAAACCAAAGCCCATGTTTTCTTCGACTGTCATATGTGGATACAAAGCATAGCTTTGGAAGACCATTGCCAAGTCACGATCCTGAGGCTCCACGTTGTTGATGACTTTGCCGCCTACTTTGATAGTTCCTGAATCCAATGTTTCAAGACCTGCCAATGTACGAAGCAAGGTGGATTTGCCACAACCGGAAGGTCCGACCAAAACCAGGAACTCACCCGCAGCGATATCCAGGGAAATGTCTTTTAGAACTTTTGCCGAACCAAAACTTTTTGCGCAGTTGGAAAATTCAATTGTAGCCATATTCACCTAACCCTTCACGCTTCCCATTGTCATACCAGAGACCAAATAACGGGAAATACTGATGAACAAAATCAAAACAGGAATACTGACGATCAATGCTCCTGCTGCATACAGGCCCCATTGAGTGGCAAGACTTGCCTGGAACGAACGAAGTCCCAATGGCAATGTGTAAAGCTGCGGATCCTGCAGTACCACAGCTGCAATAACGTACTCTGACCAACTGGCCATGAAACTGAACAATGCCGTGATAACCAACGCCGGGGAGGAAATTGGCAGGATAATTTTTGTGAAAATCATCCAGCGGGAGCAGCCATCCAATAATGCAGCTTCTTCCAGTTCACGCGGAATAGTGTCGTAGTAGGCCTTCATTTGCCAGATACAGAATGGCAGTGCGGTTGAGGAGTAAATAATGAACAAACCCCAAAAGCTGTCGATCAGGTGTAACTGGGACAAAATAATGAAAAACGGCAGCATCAACATCGTTGCCGGAAACATTTGTGTCGTCAGCAAAGAGAACAGCATCATGTTACGACCGCGAAAGCGGTAGCGTGACAAAGCGTAGGCACTGCATGAAGCCAGGGCAACACCCGCCAGGGTCGTCACACCGCTGATGATCAATGAGTTTTTCATCCAGATCAAAAAGTCAGTTTCGGTGAAAAGTGAAACAAAGTTTTTGTAAGTGGCGTTGGGTCCGATGATTTCCAGGCTTTGAGTTTGAAAGGCGTTATCGCCACGCAAAGACACGGAGATCACATAGACAATCGGATACAGTGAAAACACCGCGAACAACAAAACAGAGATCCATGCAAAAAGACGTTTCAACATTACTTGGTCTCCTTTTTGTACTGAGACTTGAGCATGCCCAATCCCCAGATAACCAGGATCAGGAAGATCAGAACTGAAACCGCAGCCGCGTAACCATAGCGATACAAGTTGAAGGCCGCTTTATAAACATAGGATACCAGGATGTGTGTTTGGTCGCCCGGTTCGCCGGCGTTGGATACCAGCCAGATCACATTCAAATTGTTGAAAGTCCAGATCGAACCCAAAAGTGCCGCCGGTACCATGACTGGCAAAAGCAATGGCCACGTGATGTGACGGAAACGCTGCCAGGAAGTGGCGCCATCCAGACGAGCGGCTTCGTACAGTGAGCCTGGAATTGATTGCAAGCCACCCAATGCAACGATCATCATGAATGGGAATCCCAACCAAACGTTGGTGATGATACAGGCGATGAATGCCGTGGTTGGCTGACTTAACCATTGAACCGGCGACAGTTGCAGGAAGTTTTGCAAAAAGATGTTAATCGGCCCGTATTCCTGATTGAACATCGCACGCCAGGTGAGTGCGGTGATGTATTGAGGCACTGCCCATGGGATAATTAAAAGAGCGCGCCAGAATCCCTTGAATGGCATCACAGAATCAATCACCACCGCTAGGAAAACCCCTAGAGTGACGTGGAAGAAAACGTTGGAGACCGTCCAGATAATGGTTTTCAGGAACAGGGAGTAAAACTTCGGATCAGAGAGTGCATTCACGTAATGAGTAAAGCCAACAAGGGACCAGTCCTGGAACGTGCGCAACGAGAAGTTCGAAAATGAAATCGCGATATTATAAAAGAACGGATAAACGATGACCGCAAAGATTCCGATGAATGCTGGCAGCATCATATAATACGCAAAACGATTCGGACCATTGAAGCCTTTGATAAACGCAACCAGGGATTTGCGACCAGTCCACAGAACAAGCAGAATCACCAGTCCAAAAAAGACTTTGATGACGATGGCGCCGGCATCCGGTTGCAATACTTCGTTCATTTCGGAAATTTGTTTTTCTGCCAAAACCTGCGCGCCTTGCGCACCAGCTTGTGGAGTCAAACTGCCAGCCAATACTTTTTGGTATTGAATGCGCAAGCTGTCCCAGATGGCACGGACCTCAGGTACGATGGGCATTGGGTGGCCGACTTCCATAATGTCAGCGGAGATTTTCAGAAGTGGATTATTTTTTACAACGTCGGTATTGCGGGCTTCCAGATTGGAAGGAAGGGTTCCCACTTTTTCGGCGAATTGCAATTGCACGGCGGTCGATGTCAGGTAACGCAGAAGTTTAATCGCAGCCGCTTCATGTTCCGGAGACTTCATATTCACGTTCAGTGAATAACCCTTGGTTCCAACCAGGGAGGCTGGCCATTTGCCAGTGCCGGAAATCATCGGAATACGGGTGATGCCAAAATCAACTTTGGCTTCTTTGTAGTCGCCCCAAGACCAGTCACCATTGATCAGCATGGCAGCCTTGCCGTCTTTGAAAAGGGCGTTGGCAGTTTCGTAATCGCACTCTTTCGGGATGATTTTATACTTATCGCGCAAATCCAAAATAAATTGGAAGGTGTTCGCCAAGGCAGACGTATTCAGGTTCGGTTGCACATCGTTTTTGATGAAGTCGTCACCAAAAGCCGGAATGAAAGGCGCAAAGAAAAACGGCTCTGTATAATTGAAGACCAAGCCCCATTGATCCACGCGACCGTCTTTGTTGCGATCAACAGTCAGGCGGCGCCCCATCTCGATCAATTCATCAGAGTTACGAGGCGGGACAGGCAGAATGGCTTTATTATAGATCAACATCAGGTGATTTCCGACGGAGTCACCGATGGCGAAATGTTTGCCGTTGTAAGTTGGCGCGGCTAAAGGGTCGAACTGTGTGAAATAATCCTGTCCCAAGACTTCGTCCAAAGGACGGATGATTCCCATGGTTGCAAACGGACCGATTTGGTCAGAAGGACCGTAAACCAATTCAGGGCCCGAGCCACCCATGGCAGCTGATTGATATCCACTGCGCAGCTCTTCTGTTTCACGGTAAGTGGACTGAACGATGATGTCGGGATTTTGTTTTTCAAAATCTTTTAAAACTTCTGCAAGGACCTGACGGTGTCCATAAATCATCTGATGCCAGACGTGCACCCGGATTTTTTCGGCTTGCGCCGCCATTGAACAGAATGTGATCAGCAAAAACAAATAATAGCGCATCAATTAACACCTTTGAACAGGGATCCCTTATTCAGGCGCAGAACCACTGTCGTCACGCCTGGAATTTGGATCTGGGACTGAGCGCGATTCAGAATCACTTGCGCAAGCGCAGGATCCACATGCGGGCCAAACGAAGGATCGAAACCCCAGTTGTAGCTCAGTACCTTGTGAGAGAACACTCGAGGATTTTTCGAGCTATTAAACAAAACCAGAATCGCTTCACGCTGATCGTGCAGAACCATGGCGATCAAACCTGGATCAATCGTGCCTTCATTATCAATGAAGACCAGGCCCTTCATGATCTCATCCAAAGAGTTCATTTTGAATAGGGGACTGCTGCGGCGAAGACGCAGAAGTGCTTTATAGTAGTTTGAAGTCTGAGAGATCAACTGAGGAGTGACTTTCAAAGCCGGATCCTGCAAACGAGGCTGCCAGAAGGACCAGTCATCATAGTTTTTCCAAGCGGGTGGCAGACCCTCGCCCCAGTAGTTGTCATTTCCATGCCAGTTCAGGCGATTGAAGAAATCACCGGAGTCATAGGAATCCTGATCACCATTTTTTGAGCGCAATAATTCCACGCCGGATTCCATGAATGGAATTCCCTGGCTGAGCATTGGAATCGCCATGGCCAACTGATGCATACGTTGACGTTCACTGGCGGAAGCAGTTCCCGGCGTACGGCCGTAAGAGTAGAATGGGGCTTTCGCCTGAACAGCATCCCACAATGTGTAACCATCGTGTGCGGAGACGTAATTGATGGTTTCGATCGGCTCGGCAGAGGTCGCAACCGGACTGTTGCGATACATCAGGTTGCCACCGTAAATCACGTTGCCGTAGTGCTCACGGAAAGTGAAGTCGCGCAGATTTCCAGCCAAGCCCACTTTGACAACGTCACCCAAGTGGCGAAGTTTGCCCATTTGCAGATTCAAATCAGTGGGCGTGTTGCGGTTGGCAGGTTCGTTGTTGAAATCAAAATACAGACCGGTCGCGAAACCCTGATCTGATTTTTCAGAGGAGCTTGTTGTTCCGCCGCGGACAGCATCGCGCAAACGGTCGTTGAAGAAGCCGATTCCCGTGCCATAGGCATTGAGCTGGCTCATCGCCTCTTGCGGATTCTTGTTATAGAACGAACCAAAGGGCCAGCCCTCACCATATAAATAGATGCGGGAGCCATCAACGCCATCACGCTGCAAAGTCAGGGAGCGCAAAGCATCCTTGATCTTCATCATCGTTGAGCGGGAGTGGAAGGCCATCAAATCAAAACGGAAAGCATCGATCTTGTATGCTTTTGCCCAGTGGACAACCGAATCGATCATCAGTTTTTCCATCATGAAGTTTTCACTCGCGGTATCCGCGCAGCACGAACTGCTGTGAGTGTAGCCATCATCCGTCAGACGATAGTAGTAAAGCGGTACAATTTTATCGAAAACAGAGAAAGCGCTTAAGCCGTTTTCATAGGTATGGTTGAACACCACGTCCTGTACCACGCGCAGGCCCAGATTGTTGATCGCCTGAACCATGGTGCGAGTTTCGCGCACACGGGAAAGTCCATGGGGATCCATCGCATAGCTGCCATCCGGTACGAAGAAATGAACCGGATCATAACCCCAGTTAAAGGCATCACGGGCACGAATTTGCGCAAGCGCCCCTTGAGCGTCCTGCAAATTGGAAGACGATGGATTGATGGTTTCCCAGGTGGCTCGATTTTCATTCACTGAGCCAATGTCGTTAAACGGCAGCAAATGCAAATGAGTCAAACCGGCGTCCGCCAAGGATTTCAAATACTGGGAGCCATTGCCGCTGGTTTGCGCAAAGGCATCATAAGTACCGCGGTAAACGAAGGGGATGCTGTCGTCGTTCGCGCTGAAGTCACGGATGTGAAGTTCATAGATTGTTATGTCTTTGAAAGAATTCAAATAGGGTTTTGTCAGGTTATCCCATCCATATGGTTTTGATTCGGCGCTCTCCAAATCAACCAGTTGAGATTTTGCCCCGTTCATAGCAAGACTCAGACTATAGGGATCAGTGACCAGTGACGTTTCCATTTTATCTGTAAGCGGGTGGTAAACACTGACTTCGTACAGGTAGTAATAATTTTGATACTGACGAGGAACCAATGTCGTCCAAACACCGTTTTGATAAGTCGGAACAAGTACAACATCTGATTGCAGCGATGTCGGGGATGCAAACAGTGCTACACGCACGCTGTAAGCTGTTGGTGCCCAAAGTTTCAACTGAAACTGGGAGCCCTGATTCGTCAATCCAAGATCGTTGCCATGATAAGCGTAAAGCTCATCCAGCAGACCGGCATATTGAATCGGTGTCGAGTCCAGGAGCTGATTCTTATCGTTCGTCACGAAAACTTTCAGCGGACGATGAATAAGATCTTCAATGATCTGACGATTTAAAGAAGCCGTACTGACAACTGCATAGTTGTCCTGACGTTGCAGCACCGGAAGGGGGTAAGTGCGCGAAACATCTTTGAAATTAATTTCAGAGTTAGCCAGTTGGAACATCATGTTGTCAGCAACGCGCAGTCCTTGTGGAAGCTTCACCAACATTTTTTGAGAGCTGAGCCATTGAGCGCGCGCCGGAGCCGTTGCGGCAACAACAGTATTGCCGGCAATAAGCATCGCAATCGCCACGATAAAACTAATAGCACTTAGGTTCTTGAAGGTTCGATCTAGCAAAGCATCCCCTTAATTTTTTTGCTAATTCCACGCATAAGTTCTGGCCAGGGCGGGACTTTATGGGTAAGCCTCGGGTTTTTCAAGGAATGGTGTATGAAAAAAATCTTTTGGGTTCTTACGATTTTGCTCGCGTCTTTTGACGCATATGCTCTGGATGCGGACTTTACAACCTATCTTCGTGGCGGAACTGGTGTCAGCCAAGAGGGGGGTAAGATGGAGTGTTTCCGCAACCAAGATTTGCCCGGTAATTTCCTGCGTTTAGGAAATGAATGCGATTTCTACACGGAATTGGGGTTTGTTTTTCACCATAAAAAAGCTACAGAGGCCGATCCCTCTTTTTTCCGAACGCAACTTCGCTATGCATATAGTTCTGAGGGCTTGCGTCAATGGGAGTCTGGCAAACAGACTATAGATACTTCAGGGACCAATCCGACGGCTACGGTTTCGATTCCAAAATCCGAGATCGAAGCCTACGTAAAAGCCGGTGGTTTCGATGGCAATCCCATCGAATATTGGGTGGGGAAAAGATTCTACCGCGATATCGATTTGTTTATCTTTGATTGGTACTACTATGGCGAAATGGCCGGTGTTGGTGCCGGACTGGAAGCGATTCCTGTGGGACCGGGCAAGTTGGCCATCGCGAATCTGATTCAAGCCAATGAAGACTTCAACACCACTTCAGTCGGTCGCCCGGTTTTGAATATCTGGGATTTCCGCTACACGTCTATTCCTGTATTTGCAGAACAAAAAATCAGCTTCTGGGGAGTCTACGCGTGGGCGAAAGGAAGCACGACCACTACAGCACCGGTGACAACTTTTGAGGCAACGAACGGATATGTTCTTGCAACGAAATTGGAAGGTCCGGCGTTTTCAGGCTACAACAAAGCGGCCTTGGAATTCGGCCAGGGTGCGATGAGTGGCTTCAATGTTTACGGTAACAGTGCGGTGGATACAGCGAAGGCGGACCAGCTTGCACAAAACAAAGCCTGGAATGTGCGCCTTGTTGAAGACTGGTCCATGGATGTGACTGATCGCTGGGCGGTATTGTTTGGATTTGCCGCAAACTACGGCAGCAACGGTAAAGAGCAAAATGATCGAGTGCAGTGGCAGGCAATTGGTATACGTCCGATTTACTATTTCACGGATCGTTTTCAGGTGGCTCTTGAAACTGGTTACAACCGCTACGAAGATGAAAGTGAAGGCGTTGGAGCCCGTGATCTAGGTCGTGTTGCCATCGCTCCGCAGTTGTCCTTCACGAAAAGTATGTGGGGTCGTCCGGTCATGAGAGCTTACGCTGCATACTCGTTCTGGAATGATGCCAATAAAGGCGGCTATATCGGTAGCGCAGCTCCGACTTTCGCGGACAAAAATAACGGCTTCAATGTGGGCTACCAATACGAAGTTTGGTTTTAATTTAGTTCTAATTTGATACGAAACCCCGATCCAAGGTCGGGGTTTATTTGGTTCATTGTCACGCCTTGCTCCCTTCCCTATAATTGTCGTTATGGTTAACAATGACGATTCTTCTGATAATTTGGAAAAAACCAGTATAGTTGCGAGCGACACCTTCAAAGGAAGATTGCGTGAGGCTGATGAAGTGCCTCCGGCAATTTTGGTTTTGATCGGGCCTCCGGGTTACGTGGGTAAACAGTATCCGATCACGGCGAGCGATATCACAATCGGTCGTTCCGTCGAGAGTCAGGTTTACATCGATGATAAAAGTTTAAGTCGTTCCCATGCCAAGTTCGCAGTGAACGGAAGTGAGGTTTCGATCATTGATTTGGGCTCCACCAATAAAACAGTGGTTAACGGTCAAACGATTCCAGCATTGGCTTCCTGCCTTTTGAAAAACAATGATCAGATTAAAACTGGCAACGTTATTTTCAAGTTCCTTGAAAAAGGCAGCTTGGAAGCGATGAGTACTTCCGCTTTGTACGAGCGTGCGCAAAAAGATGCGCTGACTGGTGCGCATTCCAAAGGGGCCTTGATTGAAAAAGGACCTGAGGCGATGAAGCGTTCTGAAGTTTTGAACGAGCCATTAAGTCTGGTTACTTTTGATATCGATCATTTCAAAAAAATCAACGACGGTTACGGACATCCGGGCGGCGATTACGTTCTGAAGGAACTTTGCCGTATCGTGATTATGAAACTGATTCGTGCGAATGACTTCTTTGCCCGCTACGGTGGGGAGGAATTCGTTCTGCTGCTTTCCGGCTCCAATGCCAAGGTGGCAGCTGAGGTTGGTGAACGTATTCGTCACACAATCGAAACCAGCGAGTTTGTCTTTGAAGGCAAGAAAATTGCTGTCACGATCTCTGTCGGTGTTGCGACAAAATATGCAGCAGAAACAGAGTGGACTCAGTTGTACGAACGTGCCGATAAAGCCTTGTATCAATCAAAACAAGGTGGCCGAAACATGGTCACAGTTGCTCCATAATCAGTTTGCGAGTTAAAGATTAAATACGACCCACAGCTCGAAAGAGTTGTGGGTTTTTTGTGCTCGGCAGGCTGCTCTTTTAACGCTTCGTCCACACCATTGTAACTTCCCCAAAGTTTCGTTTAAATGAGGCTACCTTTGGAGGTAGCCATGCTTTACGAAATCACAGTCCCGTATTTTATTAAAACACTTCACAATTTGGAAAACGTTCTGGAAAAAGGCGCGAAGTTTGCCGAGTCGAAAAAAATCGATATGGATGTTCTATTGAACTCTCGTTTGGCTCCGGATCAATTTCCTTTGGCTCGCCAAATTCAAATTGCCTGCGATACTGCCAAGCTTGCGGCTTTCCGTTTAACTGAAAAAACAGCACCAACACATCCTGACACTGAAATAACTTATGCTGATTTTCAGGAAAGAATCAAAGGCACAATTCGATATTTGGAATCTTTGTCTGCGGCTGATTTTAAAGATTCTGAATCAAAAAAGATCACGACTCCCCGTTGGGAAGGTCAGTGGGTGACCGGAGCAGAGTTCGTTTCTCATCACGCTTTGCCAAATCTTTATTTCCACGTAACAACAGCTTACTCAATCCTTCGTCACAATGGTGTTGAAGTGGGTAAGAAAGATTACCTGGGGCCGATGCCTTTTAAAAAGTAGCTTGCGCGTTTCCACATCCGATTCGGATGTGGAAATTGCGGGATTGTTATTTTCGATAATTACGTTGTTGCGGATGGTTTTTTTTGCCAACCGGTTTTGTTGAAGACGGGAGTCGGTTTTTCTTTACGACTTTCTTTTGTCCCGTTCTGTAAGTCGGTGGCTTCTTAAAAGGACTTGGTGGCGCTGGCAGCACAGGCTGTGGCGCAACTCTGCGCGGTTGAATTGGTGTTAACACGGGCACTTGCGCCACGATTTTTGGTGGTGCGGTTTCTGTGGTTTCTTGTCCAATCATCAGCACGGCTGTCCAAAGGAATGCGACAGCAACCGCCACACTCACAAAGTTATTAAAAGCGGGTCCCTCAGAAAGCTTCTTGGAAAATCCATCGAAGGAAATCTGGGGATTCTTTTTTGTTGCTCTCTCGATCGTCATTCCCGGCAGTTTGTGCTGGGGAGGAGTCGGCACGCGGGCATTTTTTAAGACCAGTTGCGGGTCGGTGATAGTTTTCTGAGTTAACAACGACAACACTTCTTCGGCAGTGGTGGTTGTATTGATCGTCATGGTTTTGTCGTCCTCGATGACGAACTGACGGATCTTTTCCAGAGTGTCTTTGTAGGTCACTGCGAAAACTTCTTTCAAGTAGTCCGCCAAAGCCAGAGCGGAAAAATCCGGATGCTTCGTGGATAGAAGTGTTCCGATCTGACGGGCCACTTCTCCGGCATCCTCTGCGCGGGAGCGTGGATTATGATGAAGCATGGTTGGCAAAACATTTAACAGCTCCGCACTGCGATCTTTGATAATGGCTGTGGGGAGATTTTCGACGTCATACAATCGGATGGTCTGCTTCACTTCACCAACCGTCGCACCTCCGAAAAAGCGCGCGTTGGCCAGCATTTCCCAAAATACAATTCCCAAAGAGAAAATGTCAGTGCGGTTATCCAGAGGTTCGCCGTTCACCTGCTCAGGGCTCATGTAAGCGACTTTGCCCTTCATTTGACCGACCTGCGTGTGTGATTCCTCGGCATTGCCTTTGGCAATTCCAAAGTCGATGATCTTCACCTCGCCCTCGAAGGAAATCAAAATATTGTGGGGGCTAATGTCCCGATGAATCAGGCGAAGCTGTGAGCCTGTTTGGGGATCCACCGACTGATAAGCGTAGGCCAGGGCCAATGCCACCTGATGAACTATATAAAGGACAAACTGCGTGTTAAGTGGCTCTTCCTTATCGCGGTGATAGGAAAGCAAATCCCTTAGCGTCACTCCATGGATGTATTCCATCACCATGAAGGCACGATTCTCAGATTCACCGAAATCATAGATCTTTACGATATTCTGGTGATTCAGATTCGCACTGACGCGAATCTCTTTGAAAAACATTTCTTTGAACATCTCGGCATTGGTTGAATCAGGCAGTGTGGTTTTAATTGCCACAAGTTTGCTGACACCGAATCGTGACTCTGATTTTCCCAAATGAACTTCGGCCATACCGCCTTCGGCGATACGATGTATGATTTGATATGGGCCGATTCTTTTAGGTGTCTTCATCTGTGAATTCTATTCGGTTTTTTAGTGAATGCTCATGACTTCGACTGGATTAAAAAGTGTTCCATAATTGGAAACGTTGTTCCCGTGTTAAAATTGAGGGAGCGGTAAGTGGGTGTAAGCCCTCGGGATCTCTGGATAATACTGTTCAGGTACACAATAATGTTTTCATGCAAAACCAGACTATTACAGAATTCATGATGAACAAATTTGAAGAACTACGTAGAACCAATAGACGCATTTCTTTGCGTATGGTTGCGTATAAAATCGGCATCACTCCGGGCCGATTGAGTGAATTGATTCGCGGTAAGCGACCTTTGTCAGAGTTCTACTTTGAAAAGATCTCGACAGGATTGGGCTTGAATCAGGATGAACGCCAACAGTTGAGATCCTATATTTCTGTAACCTCCCGTCGCTTCAGTTCTGACCGTGTAGTTGGTGTGAAGAGCAATGCCATCATGGGCGGCTGGGAAGAATACGCTATTTTGAATCTGCTAAGAATTTCCAATGGCAACGATGATGTAAACTGGATTTCTGAGCGTCTGGCATTGCCGCTAGAGGCAGTGGAGCAAGCCCTGGCTAACTTGGAAAAGATGGAATTGGTCCGTCAGGAAGAGCGTGGTTTGGAAATTGTTCATCGTCGCTTGATCACATCTTATGAGTGCGCTGGCGAAGAGGGTCGTACACACTATAAAAAATACCTTGAAAAGGCCAGTCAGGCGATGGACCTGGAGATGAACTCCAGTTACACAGGGGTAACTCTGACTATCAATCCTCAGCAAATCCCAGTGGCAGAGCGTATGATTGAGCGCTTTCGCGGCAGAATCCTGCGTCTATTGCAGCAGGGAACCCAGAGCGAAGTTTACTCCCTGAACATTCAAATGTTCCCATTGTCCGTATCCAAAGACGTTGCGAAATCGTCATCTGGAGCGAATCTGCATCAGGTGCCGCGCGTCGAACTTGATAAAGTTTAATTCGATAAGCTATGGTGTCCCCTCAAGGGACACCTATGACTTTAAACAAGTTTTTGAGCGCCAAACTAGAAGAGATGCAAAAGAAGAACGCCCGTTTTTCAATGCGTGCTCTCGCGCAAAAAGCAGGTATCTCTCCCGGTCGTTTGAACGAGATCTTTCACGAACGCCGTCCTTTAAGTGATCACTACTCCAATAAAATTTCTTATGGTTTAAATCTGACTCAGGAAGAACAGGCTGTTTTATCCGGGTTTGTCAGCGTTCGTGCCAAACGGATGACGTCACAAAAGGTTTTGGAAGAGCAGGAAATGCGCTTGGTTACCAGCTGGGAACCCTATGCGATTTTGAACCTGATGAAGACCGATGACTTCGACAGCTCCACACCTTGGATGGCAAAGCGCCTGGCATTGTCGGAAGAAAAGATCGATGAATGTCTTCAGCTTCTGGAATCTTTGAAAATCATCAAAAAGAAAAATGACCGATGGCTGCGTGTGCCTGAACAGTTCACTACAACCACAGATATTCCAAGATCCGTAATCGTGGAAGGGCATGCTGCAAATTTGCGAAAAACAACGGAAGTGCTGTATTCAGTGCCGCCGACAAAGCGCAATTTTACAACCATCACGATGCCCATTAACGTGGAGAAGTTTGAGGAAGCGAAGCAAGTGATCACACAGTTCCGCCGCAAGCTTTGCCTGTTGTTGGAAGATGGTCCGAAAACTCAGGTGTACAATCTATCCATTCAATTATATCCCCTGACTGACGTCAGCGAGTCTCAATCTGAAACTCTCTGGCATCAGTCAGGGGATATAACTGAGTCGTGATTTTTTCCTGTTAAGGAAATGCGCAATTTTCAGAATATAAACAGTTCAATTCAAACCTGATTTAAAAAACCGGAATTTTCGCTATGTCCTGATTTTGCATGTGGAGTTCATGGCAGGAGGGGCGATGCGGATTTCTTTCAGTAAACTGGTGGTGTTTCTTGGAACACCGATAGTGATGATGGGATATCAAAACTGCGCCAAGCTGGGCACAGAGGATTTGCTGGGTGGAACATCTGCATTTGTTGCTGACAGTTCCATCGACTTGACTTCGGTATCACCGGCAACTGAAAGCTCCGATCCATCAGCCCAAAAACTTTTGGCTGAAACCAAGCAAACATGCTCACAAGTTTCATCTCTGGATCAGAACATGATCGAATCCTGCCTTAATTTATTCTGTCAGAACCCCCACCAGAGCAATGTCCAGGGAGGGAGTGGTCGACGTCTTTGTCACGCCCTTCAGCTAGCTTCCGCAGGTTTAGCCGATCTTCGATAATCAAACAGTGTTCACATTTGTATTCGCGTAATCATGGTTCATTAACACTCTGTTAGGGAACGCCGTTCATAGTATCATTTCACTACTTCTTAACGACTCATTCTAAGCACTCCACACTGTTTCCCAATGATATTCGCATTATTATTCTGGGAATTCTTCAGCAATTTCAACATTCCTCCGAAAAATAATGGAGTCAAAGTCGCTTTCTGGAATGTTTAGGAGGACGTGTGGATAGGATGAAAAATACAAGATTCTGTAAAATTCGAATCATGTTTATGTTCACTTCTATGCTCGTGTTCGGCGTAGCAAATGCAACTCCTTCCACATTTTCCTATCAAGGCCGTATCACAGCCGCGTCGGGTGGAAGTCCAGGTTTTACCATGGCATCATTCAGCTTTTCCATCATGGTGGATAAAGCTGGTGGTAATAATCCAAACTGTACAATCTATCGTGAACAAAAAGATCTGGTGCCCGTTTCTACTGATGGTTTATTTGATGTCGCTATTGGCGAAGGCACGTCCAACTATCCGAATGGATCTGCAAAAGTAACTGATTACATGAACAATGCCGCAACGGTGAGCTGTCTTGAAGGCGGAAGTCATCTGGTTTCCTCCAGCGATAAGCGCTTCCTGGATGTTCACTTTGCAGCAGATGGCACGGGATCGTGGAATCATATCACTCCGGCAGCTGAAATTCGTTCGGTGCCATACGCTACGAATTCTTTGACAGCTGAACGCCTGGGCGGGTTGGTTGCCACTGATTACGTCAGAAGAACAGAATTGGACACCTGTGGTGTTGGCGAGTTCCTGGCATACAATGGATCAGTATTCAGTTGCGACACTCCGGCAGGTAGCGGGGCCACTGATTCTTCTTATACTCTTAAGGGGCTGGTGCAGTTTCTGACGGATGCGGCGACTTCAGGTATCGTGGTTTCCGGTGGAGTAGCGCGTGTTAACTTCGGTACGGGTGCAAATCAAATCGTTAAACTTGATGGCACTGGCAAACTTCCTGCGGTGGATGGTTCAGCTTTGACGAATATCGTTGCGGCAAGTGCGACGACAGCAACAACGGCCACAACGGCTACGACTGCCGGTTCTGCGACAAATTTCACGGGCTCATTGGCGGGTGATGTTTCAGGAACTCAATCTGCAACTGTTGTGGATAAAGTAAAAGGCTATCCGGTTGTAACGACGGGCGTGGCCGATGGTAAAGTTCTTAAGTATTCCAGTGGTAATCTGGTTTTTGCTGATGATGATTCCGGTTCAACGGTAGTGGATTCGTCGTATGCAGCAAAAGGTATCGTGCGCTTTAATACGGATGCTGCAACTTCAGGAGTTTCAGTTGTTGCGGGTGTGGCTACCGTTAATACCGGCACAGGTGCCAATCAAATCGTAAAACTAAACGGAACTGGCCAATTGCCAGCAGTGGATGGTTCTCTTTTAACGAATCTTCCAACGCCAACATCTGTTGCGAATTTCTCGGGTTCTTTGGTTGGTGATGTAACGGGTACTCAAGGTGCGACAGTTGTTGAAGGTATCAGAGGTAAAACTGTTGATATGGCAGGTGTCGCAACAGGCAAAGTGTTGAAGTACGACACGGCTGCTGGCGGCAAATGGGTTTTGGGTGACGATAATACTGGTGGTACACCGGCTGATGCGACGACTTCGTCCAAAGGTATCATGCAGGTGGGTTCGGGCCTTTCTGTGGCAGCGGGTGTGGTAAGTGTGGATGCCTCTGGCCTTGCGGTGGATCCAGCGAACTTCTCCAGTGCAGTTCCAGTCAGCAAAGGCGGTACTGGTGCAACTACGCTGACGACAGGTCAACTCCTGATCGGCAATGGAACCGGAGCCATTTCCTCCCTGGCATGTACAACGGGCCAAACTATTTCATTTAATGCTTCTGGAGTTGCAAGCTGTGTCGCTGCAACTACAACAGCTACTGATTTAACTACAATTACTGGTACGGGAATCGTGCAAAGAACGGGTGCTGGTACTTACGCTGCACTTGGCACTGCAGCTCCATTAAACGTAACTGGTACTGACCTGGGTCTTTCTTATGGCGCTGGTTTGACATTAAGTACTGGTACTTTGGTTGTTGATTCAGGCACGACGGCCGGCAAAGTTGTGGTTCTGGATGGATCTGCAAGATTGCCAGCAGTGGATGGTTCACTATTGACGAATCTTCCGGTTCCAACTTCAGTGACAAACTTCTCTGGCTCTTTGGTTGGCGATGTCACTGGTACTCAAGGTGCAACAGTTGTTGAAGGTATCAGAGGTAAAACTGTTGATATGACGGGTGTCGCAACTGGTAAGGTGTTGAAATACGACACGGCTGCTGGTGGCAAATGGGTTTTGGGTGACGATAACACTGGTGGTGCACCAGGTGTTGCATCTTATTCAGCGACAGGCCTTGTGCAGTTTGATACCAATGCCGCCACTTCAGGCGTGATTGTGAATGGTTCCGGTGTTGCGAAAATTAACTTCGGTACAGGTGCTGATCAAATCGTAAAATTGGATGGCACCAGCAAATTGCCAGCAGTGGATGGTTCGCAATTGACGAACCTTCCGTTTCCGACTTCAGTGGCAAATTTCTCGGGGAATCTTGTTGGCGATGTCAGCGGAACTCAAGCTGCGACGGTAGTGGATAAAATCAAAGGTGTGCCAGTAGTTACTACGGGTATTGCTGATGGTAAAATTTTGAAATATCAATCAGGCAACTGGGTTATGGCAGATGATGCTACAGGTGGTTCGCCAGTTGATGCTTCTTATTCTGCAAAAGGTATCGTGCAATTTGCCACTGATGCGAATACTTCAGGTATCTCCGTTACTGGTGGCGTTGCAACCGTAAATACAGGTACTTCTGCAAATCAAATTGTGAAAATTGGTTCTGATGGCAAGCTGCCAGCTCTTGATGGTTCGAATTTAACTGGTATCGTCGCTTCATCGTTGGCAAGTACATTAGCAATTTCTGGTGGTGGTACTGGCGCAACAACTAAAACTGCGGCATTCGATGCACTATCTCCGTTGACGACGGGTGGTGATATCGTAACTCACGATGGCACTAATAATGTGCGTATGGCTCGTGGTACAAATGGTCAGGTTCTTTCTTCCACGGCGACAGGCTTGCAATGGATCAATGCTCCAGCAACCGGTGTTACAAGTGTTTCTGGTACATCTCCAGTTCAGGTCGCAACCGGTACAACGACGCCGGTAATTTCCGTGGACGTGGCAACTACGACAACGACAGGTATTGTGCAAATCGGTTCGGGTCTTTCAGTTACTGCAGGTGGTGTGGTGAGCGTTAATGCTTCCGGCCTGGCAGTGGATCCTGCAAACTTATCAAGTGCAGTTCCAATCAATAAAGGTGGTACCGGTCAGACGACAGCTGCAGATGGTTTCGCAGCCCTTTCTCCATTGGCGGCTAAAGGTGACCTTATCACTCGCAGTGCGACAGCTCCAATGGTGTTGAGTGTCGGCACCAATGGACAAGTTCTTGTGGCTGATAGTGCGGAAACAAGTGGTATGCGTTGGGGTTCCAACGTGGCAACTGAGCTGACTGGTTTGGTTTCCACTGGCATCGTGCAAAGAACAGGTGCGGGCACTTATACGACTTTGGGTGTTTCGTCTCCTTTGGCAGTTTCAGGTTCAAATATCGTGTTGAACACAGTTCCAATCGCAAGCGGTGGTACAGGTGCTACAACTAAAGCAGCTGCCTACGACGCTTTGTCGCCACTAACAACTGGTGGTGACCTGGTCACTCACGATGGCACCAACAATGTTCGCATCGCTCGTGGTACAAATGGTCAAATCCTTTCATCCACGGCGACGGGTCTTCAGTGGATCAATGCTCCAACAGGCAGTATCACTGATGTGACGGGTACTGCTCCGATTTCAGTGACCGGTACAACGACAAAAGCCATTACAATCAGTGCTGCAACGACGGGTGCACTGGGTGCGGTACAAGTTGGTTCCGGACTTTCAGTAACTGCAGGTGGTGTAGTGAGTGTTGATGCTGCCAATCTGGCGGTGGATCCGGCAAATCTGACAGCAGTGGTTCCTATCACTAAAGGTGGTACCGGTGCTGCGACAGCATTGGGTGGATTCAATGCACTTTCGCCAATGACGACAAAAGGTGACCTGGTCACTAAAGATGCTTCGAATGTCACTGTGCGCTTGCCAGCGGGTTCAGCAAATGACGTTTTGACAGTGCACACTGACGGTACTCTAAAATGGGCTGCTCCAGCGGCCGGCGGTGTAACTAGCGTGTCTGGCACTTCCCCAGTGGTTGTAACAGGTACGACGACTCCAGTGATTTCAGTTAATGATGCAACTGCCGCTGCCAAAGGTATTATGCAGGTGGGTTCCGGTTTATCAGTCACTTCCGGTACGGTCAGTGTTAACTGGTCGGCGAATACAGGTCTGACTGCGAACCGCATGGTTGCAACCAATGGTTCTGGTGGTCTTTCTGCTTATAGTTGTGCCACGGGTCAGTATGTTACTTTCAATGGTTCCGGAGATGTTGTTTGTAACAGTTTGCCGCTTCTAAATGGTGGTAACTCATATGCTGCTGCTGCAACTGTAGGTACTAACGACGCTTATGGTGTGAATATCGAAACGAACAATGCCACTCGTGTTGCGGTAACCAGCACGGGTAACGTAACTGTGAACGCGCCGACTTCCGGTGATGCTTTGGCAGTTGAGGGTTCGATTCGCGGTAAAAGCTATGCGAATGGCGCGGCTTCTGCGGTCGATTGGTCTAGAGGTAACACACAATCTATCACCAACAACTGTGCTTCGCAAATCACGTTCTCGAACATGATCGATGGCGGTGTTTATACTTTGGCGGTTACAGGTACTTTCGGAACTAATATTTGCCGCTTCGGTCAAACGTCACCGGATACTTTGTCTGGTACTGCCGGCTCGGGTGCCTTCTACTTCTTGCCTGCAGCAGCTGCGCCATCAGGTGCAAATGCAGTTTATTCCTTCATGCGAATTGGCGGCGTGGTTTACGTGAATTGGAGCAGTGGATACGCGCAGTAGTATCGAAGGATAAAGTTGGGGTTTGGTTTGAACGTGTTATTAGTTTTCTTCTCAGTTCTATTTGTCTCTGCGTTTTCTCATGCAGATGAGAGCTGGACCGGTGTGACCAAAACTCCCGGCGATTACACAGCTTCAGGCATCGTCACGATCACCGGGTCTGTGACCTTGACTCCAGGGACCTATACTTTCACAACTCTTATCGTTAACTCCAGTCGAACTTTGACCATCCAAGGTGATACTGCGGCTGGAACAGGCGTGATCATCAATGCCAATACTGTCACGGTTTCAGGTACCATCACTGGTGATGGAGCTGGTTATACGACGACTCCGGCTCCTGGTGCGGGGGTTGCTGCCCCTACGGGCAGCGGTGCCGGAGGTGGATGTCACGGCGGTTTCGGAGGATTTCCATCAGTGGTGGATACTTGTGATCTTTATGGCGACCCATTGTATCCGACCACCTTAGGGTCCCCGGGAAAAGCGAATTCCAGTGCTGGTGCAGGCGGTGGAGCAATCAAGTTTGACGTCTCAGGAACGATGACAGTGACTGGTACTATCAGAATGAATGGTACCGACTCAACGGCCGCCGGTGTTAAAGGCGGGGCGGGCTCTGGTGGCAGCATTTGGATTAAAGCTAACACTTTAGCAGGTGCCGGAAACATTCGCGCCAATGGATCAAATAGTGCGAGTTCTCAAGGTGCCGGTGGTGGTGGAAGGGTTGCAATTCACTACTCCGTAAGTAGTTATACCGGATCGGCAACTGCCACGGGCGGAACGTCAGATGCGTACGGCCAAAGTTCAGAAGGATCAGTTTGGTGGATTGACTACACGAACAATGATCTGCTGGTTAAAACGAATTCCACGATTCCCAATGGAACATACGGTTTTAGAAATGTGACAATACAAAGTGGCGGGGGACTTTGGAATGATTGCCATGGCGGCAAACCTCAGGCCGGCAGCGGTGCCGGCGCAACATACAATGAGTTTGGAAGTGGTGCCGGCCATGGCGGCCGTGGCGGTTTCGCAGCTGTCGCGGGTGGTGGGACCTATGGAAGTATGCTTGAGCCAATAACACAAGGCTCTGGCGGTGGTACTAACGCCAATAATACGGTCGGTGGCAGAGGGGGCGGTGCCATCAAGCTTGTCCTGACTGGCACTCTCACTGTCGATGGCTATCTGGAGTCAGACGGATGCAGTGGGTGGTACATGGACACCTATTATCCGGGTGGCGGCTCAGGGGGCAGTATTTGGATCATCGCTCAATCCGTGGCTGGTTCCGGGTCCATTAGTGCGGTCGGCGGCATGGGTGGCTGGGATTCCTCGAACAATGAATGGGGAGGCGCAGGGGCCGGAGGCAGAATCGCTATCTATTATTCAGATACGATCAGCTCTTCGTTAACTTATGATGTAAGCGTAGGTGCCAAAGGCTGGAAGCCCGGTTCTTTTCCTGGATCGGTAGTTCTCATTAATACAACAGCAAATGACTTAACTTTTCCGGTCACAAGTTCAATTCAAAACGGAACTTACTCCTATAACAACGTCACTCTTGCCAGTAATGCGGTTGTCACCGCAATTGATGGGCAAGGACAGAATACAGGAACCGGTAAAGGTACTTCCAATGGGACTCGTGGCGGTGGTGGTGGCTACGGCGGTGCCGGTGGTTCCGGGGGCAGCGGTGCTGCGGGAGGAACTACTTATGGGTCGAATACTGCGCCCGTGGACTTGGGTTCCGGTGGCGGTGGTTGTACCTCTCCAACTTTAGCCGGAACTGGTGGCGGAGCATTGAAATTTATTGTTAGTAACACATTAACGATCAACACGGGTGCGGTCTTGTCTGCATCGGGTTCAGATAAAATTGATGCCAATCGTTGCGGTGGTGGTTCTGGGGGAAGTATCTGGATTCAGACAAAAAACCTGACTTCGGTAACTGATGGAATTGTTGCCAAAGGTGGCTCGGGCTTCGATGGCACCAATAACGGCGGTGGCGGCGGTGGCGGTCGTATTGCTATCTATTATTCCGGAAGCTACTCAGGAACGCTAAACGTTTCTGGTGGTACCGGTAACGTAGCCGGTAGCACCGGCACAACTTACTTGAAGCAACTTGCTTCATCACTGTGGTTCTTCCGCGGCTATTAGTGTTTAAATCCAGTGAAGCTCAACGCATTTGCATAGTCAGCCTTCGTGCCTTGTACCATGTTGGAAGAGTGCACATACGCATTGAAGTAACGGACTCGTTGAGAGTTTTTAAAGTTATTCTTTGGTAGTAGTCCTTCACGATAAATAAACTCATGCATAACCAGACCGGCTTGAACTGATGGACTCATGCGTGCCCATAGAGTGGCATTGAACAGGTATTTGATGCCATCAGGAGTTTGTGAACGAAATTGTGCTGCTGCTTGTTTGGCCTGACATCCTGAAGGAATGGCGATCACTCCACCTTCATCGCGAATGTCGCCGAACTCTGTCCCGGAAACAAAACGGGAGTCTCTTTCAAAGGATTCAAGGTAAGTGCGGTACAAATTAGCGCGAGTCGCATCGAAAGACGCAATTCGATTGATCAGGTTTTTTAAAATCAGGCGGAAGTCTTTTATGCCCGTGAAATCAATCGGCGTCAGTTTGTAGATCGCCTGTCCCTCATATAGATCCAAAGACAAATAGAACGGAACTTCATAGCTGGGGCATTCAATAACATCGCCGCCGTTAAGAAGTTCATCACCTGCAAATGCAGAAAACGAAGAAACCATCAAAAGTGCTGAAATCAGAATTGTACGTACCAGAGACATAGAACCACCTTGAATCAAACTGCTATGTCGCCACACAATTGTGAGTTTTGCATTAAATAGTGCGCTGGGCCGTAAAATCTGCACGGCCCAAGTGTTCCATGTCGTTCAAATTAGTTGTACGTATCCAGAAATCGAAAGTACTGATCTGGCATGACGTCTAATTCCATGGAATTTCCCTGAGCATTCGTTACCACCGGGAAATTTATTTTCGTTTTCCCAGCGATGCTTTTGTACTCTAAAAACTTGGTGAAAAGAACGTTCATTTCCTCGCCCGTGCTTTCACTGAAGTAGGGTACAAAGAAACTTTCAATTTCAGTTTTCGGTGGCAAAAATCCGTCGACCAGATTCAGCTGATTCACAAAAACACGGGGACAGTGAAACAGACGTAGTCGTTGGCATTCAATGCTGTAGATCCAGGAGTGGAAATTTCGGATACCCAAGGAGTTGATGGCCGTCAGGTCTTTCAAATCCAGATTTAAATCAAACTGCGGATTCACTTCAACACCGTCAAGGGCGGAAGAGTATTCATTCAAAGTTCCGTTGAGTTTGAGAGTCGTCGTTTTATCGGCGACCGAAAATGAAAGCTGCAATGACATGGTATTTTACTCGATGATCACTTTGGGAGCCGGCAATAGCTTCTTGTCATCTTTCATCGGAGCATCCGGATTGGTCAAGGTTGCTTTGATTCTTGTCGCAAGGTCCTGTTTGATTTGCAGATATTGAATCGTGCGTTCTGTGCCCAGCAATGGTTTCAACTTATCCAGTTCTTCTTCGCTGACCTTGTTGAAGCTTTGCAATGTTTTTTTATAGAGCAGGAACTCTTGCTCGCGCTTTTTTGAGTCTTTGGTGTTCACCATGGATTCCAGGGAGCTTTGCAAAGAGCGATTTAAGTCTGATTTTTTGGTATTTAGATTTTTGATGATGGCTGAAAACGTTTTTTCTTCCGTCGCCGAAAGTTTCAACTCATCACTCATTTTCCAGATCATCAGCTCCTCAAGCTGGTTCCGCTTGGCAACGGTTTTGCCTTGAGCGAAAACAGCCAGGGGCTGAGTCACGAAAGCTGATAGAATAAATATCAAGAAGGTTCGACGCACGTTAATCACCCGATGGTGATCAGCGAGTCGCTCGACCACCTACAATTTTATTGAGTTTGGCTACTCTGAAATTTTCAGATGATTCGCGGGCAACGTCCACAAAAAAGTCAGAATCCGTCTGACTGGAGATTAAAGTCTGGGACAAGTCTTCAGGTGACAACACCGCTTCCATGACAATGCGTTCGCGTCCATCGCTAAATAGCCCTGCACGCTGCATACCTTGAGAGACTTTTGAGAAATGGGGAACCAGGATCGCTGTCGCCAAAACGACAGACATCAAGCCGCCGGTAGGATAAAGCCAACCGCGCCAATGTGCTCTAAGCATATTTCGCGGTCGCATCAGTACGGGAGGGGGCGCCATTTCAGTTTTATCGACTTCAGACATGATTTTGTCATGAAGCCGATTAAAAAAATCATCGCTCATGGGAACATCAAGGTCGTCATTCGACTTGAGGTTCTTGCGGACCTGGTCCAAACGATTCATGCTCTCTCTTTGATCCATCTAATGTTATCCTTCTGCTTCAGCATAAGTTTGGAAAAAACCACCAACATCTTCATTCCATCTTTTCAGGTCTTCTTGTTCCTCAAAAGTCTGGCGCAACTTCAACAAGGCGTGGCGGTAGTTTGCCTTGGCTGTATCGTATGGACACTCCATGATATCAGCAATTTCGTTAAAGCTAAGATCCTCGTACACGCGCAGAACCAAAGCTGTTTTTTGTTTCATTGGCAGCTTGTCTACTTCTTTTTGAAGGATGTCAGCCACCGCCGTGTGAACGAGAGTGTTTTCAGCCTCCGCGTCCACTGCCAAATTCACGTTTTCAAAATCGACAGTGTCTCTTTTGAATTCGCGAAGCTTGTTACGAGCTGTGTTCACGGCAATCTGGAACAACCAGCTTTTGAAGGAAGCGCGCCCCTCAAAGGAATTCAGTTTCTCGTAAGCTTTGATGAAAGCTTCCTGAGTAACGTCCTCTGCGGCGTCCATGTCCTTCATGAATCTTAAACTCAAGCGCAGCACACTTCTTTGATGTCGTTTCACGAGTTCGGAGAAAAAGCGTCTGTCACCAGATTTAACTTTTTCCACCAGTTCAAGATCCGATATTCCAATTAGATCTTTCTGCATATTAGACTCGCTTCTGTATAAATTCGGTTAACTTCCTGAATTTTTTTCCCAGAAGGCCTTGCAGCCCCCCTTCAGTACTTCGTAAATTCGTTCCCCCAAACCGAAGTACCTACACCTTTCCTTATAGCAATCTGAGTGCCAGATTTTCAGAGTCAAAGTGGCTCTAAATATATGATTTAATTTATCTTTTTAGGAATTTGTTATAGCAGCCATAAGAGTTTGTTATGGATCAAACACCGGCTCGTCGTTCTTTTCGAAATGACGAAATTAAGTGGAATGCCGCGGTAATAAATAGAATAAACATTCGGTAGCGAAACGCCCCGGCCATTTTCAATTTTCGATTTTCGCGCGCATCAGCGCGTTAGTGTGTAGGTATTTTGGATTCTTTTTTCTTTTGGTCCAGTTGGGATTCCGCTGACGGATTATTGGCGCGAAGCTCACTTTCATTTGCTGTGCCAATAAGGTCCTTCAGTTTCTGGGCAGGGTCTTTTTCTTTTTCCAAAGACTTGCAGCGTTCGATGAAGACCTGGAAGTTGTTGCCACTTTGTTGGTAAAGGGTCTCGAAGTCGGCCAGATCTGAGAGATAGGTTTTATAAACCAGCAGTCGGGCGTTGTTCATGGGTGTGGTCGCGAACTTTTCGTAGTTCTTGGTCTGCATTTTCGGAAGCACCTGGGCGGTGAATTTTTCCTGAATGCTTTTGATACGGTTCATGCGGATTCGTTCGGAGTGCTCTGATGCGGGAATGTTTTTATACCAAGTCTCCAGATCTTTCAGTTCTGCGGAAATAAACTTTGAAAAGACTCGGTCGTCCTCGTTGTTCTTTTTGATTTCATTCAGTGTCGGGGAGTTTTCACCTTCAAATTTTTTGTAGTACATCTCGGCGCCCTTGTTTCCCAGAAACATCGCCAGGCGTTCATTGAAGTCGGCGGAGCCTTTGATGTAGAGGGTCGCATGAACGGTTTCGTGAATGATCGTGTTGACCAGATCATAATCCTTATAGCGAAGCATGGAACTTAACAACGGATCATTAAACCAGCCCAGCGTACTGTAGGCGGAAACTCCGCGCATGAAAGTATCCAAATCCTCTTTTTGCAGTTCCTGTTCCTCTTCTTTGGCGGACTCTTCATTGAAGTAGCCCTTGTAAGGCATTTTTCCGACAAAAGGATATGACCACTGATAATGCTTCAACTCCCATTTGTAGGCAGCGCTGACCACATAGGTGACGTAAGGGCGATCCAGCTTTACATAAGACGTGTAGTTTTCAGTTGGCTTTAAATGCAGATCGTTTTCGGCAAAAGCACGGGCTTTCTGGGCCAGCTCCAATTTGCTTTTTTCCTGTTCTGAAATGCCGGGATCTTTCAAGGCCTGTTCAATTGGAACTCGGGCATTGAGTAATTTCATTTGATTGTAGGCAGAGCTGGTTAAATAGCTGATCTGACATCCGGTCAGCAGGGGAAACAACAGAAGAGTGTATTTTAAAGCATCCACGTTAATCCCGCGCGAATAGCGGAGTCATTTGTTTTGGAATCGCCACCAATTGGAGTCTGCCAGATATCATAACTAAATTTCAAACTCATTGATTGGGTCAACGCAACTTTTAAGCCAACGCCATATGAAGGTGCAATGGCGCTTTCGGGTTCATTTTCGTAGGTGTCTTGGTTTTCAATTTTAATGGTCTGCTTACGATTGATTTGCGCCAAGCCGCCTTTGATATACGGTTGAAACAAGGCTTTCTTGTCCGCCAGAATCAAAATCAAATCGGATCCCAGGATCTGGGAATTTTGAATGGTTGTACGCTTTGGATCCGCAGTAAAGGCCTTTGATACAACAACGGATTTTGCATCGGTGTAGCTTAACTCCAGCGCTATTCGTTCCCAAAGGTAGAATGACAAGGAGCCAGTAATGGATTCCATTTGATTGTAGTTGTTGGAGTCGTAAGACTGAGTTTTGTATCCGTATTGGGCACCAAGCTCGATGTTAATTGCCTGAGCCGAAAATGAAAACAAAAGCAAAAGTGTCGATAGTGTGCCGATTAAAAATCTATTCATATTCCTTTGATATTACCAAGGCTTAGTGGTGAGTGACATGAAATCTGCTGGTGTCTGGACTAAAACCGCAAGAAGTCCTACCATGGTCCTATGAATGAAAAAGTATTAAAATGTGGATTGCCCGAAAGCGAAGAAGAACTAAAGAAACTGCTGACTCCTGAACAGTACAGGATCATGGTCGAGAATGGTACAGAATCACCCTTTCGCAATTCATTTTGGAATCATACTGAGCCTGGAGTTTATGTGGATGCGATTTCCGGGGTTCCGTTGTTTTCCAGCGATGATAAATTTGATTCTGAATGTGGCTGGCCCAGTTTCACCAAGCCGATCTCACCGGATGTGGTTGTCGAGAAGCCGGATTTTTCCCACGGCATGATTCGCATTGAAATTCGTGCGAAAGATTCCAACGGTCATTTGGGCCATGTCTTTGATGATGGTCCTCTGCCACTGGGCACGCGATATTGCATCAATTCGGGAGCTCTTAGATTTGTACCTAAAAAATAATCTTAGCGGCTGTTAACCAAAGTAGGTGGCGCGTAATTCACTGTGAAAGTATAGCGCAGGTGAATGAAGCCATCTTCCTCGATCATCTCTTGCGGAGGGTTCGGGAAAACGCGGGCTTCGCGGAAAGCGTTGACGGCTGCCGCATCAAAGTTCTTAACTCCGGATTCTTTCAGGACAATCGCTTTTTGCAAAAAGCCGCGCTTATCCAGCAAAAACTCAACTTGAGTATTCCAATTGCGGCGGCTCATGCCCATCGCTGTTGAAGGATCCATACCGTTGATGGCCGTTTGCACGCGGGATTCCCAGCGATAGCGAACCAGTTCTTCGATGCGGGCATAAAAAGAATAGAACAAATAGCGATCGGTATTCAATGCCGTGAACGAACCAATACTCACGTCAGTAGGCAGAAGTTCACCCACTGTGGACTGCCCCTGATTCAGGGCATTCATCGCCGCCAGTTCTTTCGCGGCGTCGACCACGCGGTAGCCGTCTTTATCCACTTCAGATTTATCGACTTCTGTTTTTTGTTGAGCCTGCTGTTTCGGTTTGTCCGTAGCCGGCTTTGGCAGCGTCGAAGTGTTCGTGCGATTTTCCGTCATGCCGGAATGGGAGGATTGCATCTCTTTGATCACGCGCTGGCGCTGCTCTGAAAGAAAGCGGGCCATGGTTTCATCATCAGGGGCTTTGATTTTATCCGGAGCCAATGCCTGACGAACAATCTGTTGTGATTTTTTGGGGTTTTTAGCGTTACTCGCAGGCGGCGGAGGAGCCAGGCTGATTTCAATGGTCTCTGCCTTCGGCGTTTCGAACATGGGCGCAAAGACAATCACTCCGGTGATAAGTCCCAGATGCAGCAGCAAGCTGATTGCCATGGTTACGAATATATACGCGTGAATCCTCTTCATTGTCTCATTTTAAGCCGGAACTGGACCAAAGTGCAAGATGGCTAAAGTTGAAACGTTTTCTGCCGATAAGCTTTTATCTGACAGGGGGATTAAATGGGGAAAGTTTTAGACATTACGACACGCCTAAGAACTCAGAATTCTTTGGAAATTGGCCACAAAGGCAGCAAAGGTGAGATCTTAGATATGACAGAGGCTCGCCAAGAGATGCTGAGCCGTGAGCGTCGTGATGTGAAGCGCACCATTTTGACAGAGTTCGTGGGGGCGTTTGTAGTACTTCCTGAGCAAGGTTTAATGAAAGTCGCTTTGTACGACATTTCTGAAAATGGTTTGGCGTTTGATTTGGAGGCTCAAGAGGGCAGTTTCCAATTGGATGAAGAGGTCGCAATGCGTGTGTACCTGAATCACTCCACATACTTCCCATTCACTATCAATGTTTCAAATATTCGTGCTATTGAAGATGAAGGTACAATCCGTCACGGTGCCAATTTTGTAAAAGGCACTTTAAACGATGTTGCACTTCATCATTTTGTGAAATTCATCGAAAACGTCAGTGCGTCTTTGAAAACCGATTCAGGTGACGTGCAAGTTTCTAATATTTCTTAGTCAGTAATATTTCAGTCAGGAAAACCTTTTCCGTAGACTTTGGTCGTGGGATTTGTTGCAATTTAGCTGTGGGGTTCACCGCAGGCTAGGATGCCAGCAAATCCCATGGTCTTTTTTAGAGCCTTCAGGCTCTCACTACGGAGGGTTGTCCTTGAGCAAAGCAAAACGCAGAAAAGTTGTCGTCGATACCAACGTGATCCTGTTCGATTCCCAGGCGATCATGCGCTTCGGTGAGGCTGACGTTCACATTCCTATCTCCGTTATTGAAGAAGTAGACAGATTCAAACGTGACCAAGGTGAAAACGGTCGAAATGCCCGTCAGTTCAGCCGCTTTATCGACGTACTTCGTGGTAAGGGCTCTTTGGCCAGCGGTGTTCAGATCGAAAACACCGAAACCATGGTGTACATCAATACGGACTACATGCTTGCAGGTATGCCGGCAGAGATGGACGCGCAAAAAGCTGACAACCGTATCTTGAATACGGCTCTGGCTCTGCAAAAACAACATCCTCGCTATAAAGTTGAATTGATCACGAAAGACATCAATCTTCGTATCAAAGCTGACGTTTACGGTGTGGTCGCAACGGATTACGATGCGAACGATATCAACCGTGATGATTTGTACGAAGGTTACCAAGAGATCGCGATCACTCCTGCGCAAATTGATTCATTCTATAAAGAAAAGCGTTTTGTGACGGATGTAAAACTGTATGCCAACCAATATGTGATTATGAAGGATTCATCGAATCCAAATCACTCTGCCATCGGTCGTTACAGTGACGCTGAAAAAGCGATCGTTCCCTTGGTTCAAGCTGCTGATTCTATCTGGGGCATCCATGCACGTAACGTTGAACAAGCGTTTGCTTTGGATTGCTTGCTGAACGACGAAATCATGTTCGTATCTTTGGTGGGTAAAGCCGGTACGGGTAAAACATTGATGGCGATCGCGGCGGGTTTGCATAAAGCTTTGGATCAAGGCCAATATCAAAGATTGCTGGTTTCTCGTCCGATCTTCCCAATGGGTCGCGACATCGGTTACCTACCGGGTGACATCGAGCAGAAACTAAATCCTTGGATGCAGCCAATTTTCGATAACGTAGAGTTTCTGATGGGTGCGGACAAAAAAGCTGCCGGTCGTGCTCAAGAATTGATCAATCAGGGGATGCTAAACATCGAGCCGCTGACTTATATTCGCGGCCGCAGCATTCCTAAGCAATACCTGATCGTTGACGAAGCACAAAACTTGACTCCGCACGAGATCAAGACAATTGTTACGCGTGCTGGTCAGGGGACGAAAGTTGTCCTAACTGGTGACGTTTATCAGATTGATAATCCATATGTCGATTCAGCGAACAGCGGTCTGACTTATGCGGTTGAAAGATTTAAAGGCCATGCAATTGCGGCACACGTAACCCTGACTAAAGGTGAACGTTCGCCACTTGCAGAGTTGGCAGCGAATATCATGTAGGAGTATGAGATGCAGGTTCCAAATGTAGATGTAGGTTTCACGAAATCCGCAACAGTAACAGTGACTGACAAAATGGTTCGTCAGTTTGCTGAATTGTCAGGAGATCATAACCCGATTCATTTGGACGATGCTTACGCGGCTAAAACTCGTTTTGGCCGCCGTATCGCTCACGGCATGATTTGCGGAGCTTTGATTTCCAGAGCTTTGGTTGAGTGCATCGGTGAAGGCGGTATTTATCTTGGTCAATCCATGAAATTCGTAAATCCGGTATTCATTGATGACACGATCACTATCACCATCAAAATCACAGCGATGCGCAAAGAAAAAGGCATCGCGACTGTGGAAACAAACGTGACAAAAGAAAATGGCGACATGGTTGTTAAGGGTGAGGCAGTTATCATGATGGCGAAAGATTTCGCCATTGCGAAGTAATGAGCTCGGTATTTCACCTTGTCTACGTCAGTCGTGCTTCGGACAGTCTTAGTTACACAGACATTCGTAACATATTGAGTTCATCACGCAGAAACAACGCCCGCGACAATATCTCGGGCGTTTTGATTTTGCGGGAAGGCTATTTTCTTCAGGTATTGGAATGCGATGACGAGCAAAAGATTCGCGGTCTGGTAAATGTCATTCGCAATGACGACCGAAACACTGACCTGAAGGTTCTAATCGAAACTCAAAGCGAACGCCGCTTATTCGGTGACTGGTCCATGGCATTTTTGGACGGGGATATAGAGGCGAACACCACCAAGGATTTGCTGGATTTTTTCGAGGCCTGTCTGGACAGCGGTATCAATCATAAAACCCTGATTATGCCTTTGGTGCGCAGGTTCCGTGCGGCCGCCCCTGATTTTCAATAGTACAAATGAATATACGTTAAACCCGCGCCAGTATTGAGTTTCCCGAATAATGGCGAACTTTTTTACAGCGAATTTTCAATCTTTGATCAAGTATTTTACGAAGTGTTCCCATAGTGAGATTGCTTTGAAAATCATCCGAAGATATCGCAACAATGTGTAGGTACACGCACATGAGGAGCGATAGATATGAAGAATCTAGGATGGGCCCTACTGCTAACGATAAGTTTTACCCTTACGGCATGTCTCGAGAATCAAGGTAGCGTAGAATTTGGTAGTGCAGGCTCTGGCAGCAACACAAACGGTGATTTCAGCGTAGTGACTGAACCTTCTCCAACGCCATCCCCAAGCCCTGAAGAAAGCCCAACGCCGACTCCGCCAGCTGGCGAATCAGCGGTCTTTCAAATCAATAGTGGTGCAAAGATCACGGATTCATCAAACCTTGAGCTTTCATTTATTTCCGTATTTTCAGCTGCCTATTTGAAACTTTCTGTGGGCTCTGATTGTTCCGGTGGTACATGGGAGTCTTTCGTGGATTCTAAAATGTACCAAAGTACTCAATCCAATCAAAACGTGACTTTGAGTGTTCAATATAAAGACTACGACAACCGTGTGTCTGAATGTTTGAATGCCAGCATCCTGATTGATGAATTGGGTCCTGAAATCGTATTCTCCAAATATCCAAGCACGACTGTTGAAGAGGGTTCCAATGTGGAAATCGTTTTCACAGTAACAGATGCTGGTGCTGGTGTTGATAAAGTGACTTGTACCTTCGCAGGTGTTGCTAAACCCTGTGCAGCTGGTACCAACGCAATCAAAATCCCAAGCATGGTATCCGGGACTTATACATTGGCGGTATCTGCAACAGATAAACTGGCTCATTCATCTGGAAAATCCATCACTTTTGAAGTGTCATCTAAATACAAATCCCTGGTACAAACTGTCCAAGTTACTCCAAACAAAAAAGTGGACTTGTTGATCGTGATCGACAACTCCGGTTCCATGGAATACGAACAGAAAAACATGGCAAAACGTGTTCAGAATCTGTTGGGCGTGATCAAAGGTCTTGATTGGCAGATCGCAGTTACGACGACTGATCCACGTGATGTGAAATTGGGTGACGGTCGCTTGGTTGAATTGACTGGTAAAAAAGGTTCTTACATCCTGACTTCTGCAATGGCAGACGCTGAAGCGCAAGCTTTGTTGGGTGCGACTTTGCAAAGAACCGAAACTGGTTCTGGTGACGAGCAGGCAGTTTACGTGACTTACCGTGCGATCGAAAGATCTCTATCACAAACTGGTGGTAACGTGAACTTCGTACGCCCTGATGCTCAGTTCTCAGTACTTGTGATCTCTGACGAAGACGAATCTAAAAACGGTACTAAAAATGATCCGCAATCATTGTTGAACTTCGTGAGCCAAACATATGGTGGTCAAAAAGCATTCAGCTTCCACTCCATCATTACTCGCCCAGGCGATACAGCTTGTAAGTCCACAAATGGTTACGCTTACGGTTACCGTTACGAACAGTTCTCTAAACTTACTGGCGGTGTGATCGGTGACGTGTGTGCGGCGGATTACGCGGCTCAAGTTACTGGTATCGCAGATGGTATCCGTAAAACTTTGAAAACTTTCACTCTGACTTGTGCTCCAGTGGTTGATGCCACTAAAGCCGTGACAGTATTGAAAGATGGTCAGCCTTACTCTGGCGCATTCACTGTAAGTGGTGTGAATATGGTCTTCTCGAATGACCTGCCACAAGGCGAATACAAAGTTTACTACTCTTGCGTAAAATAATAACCAAGGGAAATGGATTTCTCAAAACTGAAAAGCCCGGTCTAAGCCGGGCTTTTCTTTTTTCGGATTCAGCAGTTAACTTTGCGTGCATGGTGTCCTGGGGGTAACCATTAATTGGTCTGTCTCTATTGCGAATGGGTTTTGTGCAACTTAGCATAAATAAATAAACAAACAAACGTGGAGGATTTCGATGTTTAAAATGCTAGTTGCGACCGCATTGGTTTTTGGGGTGACTGTGGCTGAAGCGAAGAAAAAGGAAGATGCGAACAGAAAGCCGGCTTCTATTACTGGCAATGTCATGGTCGGTGGAGAAGCTGAATTTGATGCTTGCGGTGGTTACGGAGTGGTATTGGCTACGACGTCGCTGGTATCTATCAAAGACGGAAAAATGGAATTTGATAAAGTTGATGTGAATACATTTGTGTCTTCCTGTGATTCAAGTGAAGACAGAAGGTTCATCGGTATCATTTATGGCAAAAAGGGACAGGATTGTGGTGTGAGCTCGCCGATTCCTAAACGTCAGGAATACAAAGGGCCTTGTAAGAGTGGCTGGATTAAAGCTGAATTCTTTGAATTGTTAGCGGGTTAATCAATCCGGATCTTAGATTGAAAACAAAAGGGACCTTGCGGTCCCTTTTGTTTTTTTATTTACCTTGAAGCTTTGTGACCAGATCTGCCCAACCGGTGCGTTGGTTGAACTTTAAGCCGTGATAGCGCTCGATATAGCCGCTGTAGTCAGAAGAGTTTGATCCCGTCGGAAGCCAAATAGAAACACCGTAAGTTCGGTTATCCTGATTTTGTGAATTGGTAATAACAAAATTACTTTGAGCATCACGCACAGTCTGCATCGCAGGAGTGGTGATTCCGTTACGGGAAACCAAATCGACAAAATCCAAAACATCGCGGTAGTCCCAGTTCGTAAAGAGCTTTGCATTCTTGGCAGAGCGGGCCACCTTGAAAATCTCACCGTCGTTCAGTGTTTGCAGTTCCGAAGACAGTTGTTTCAGGGCTTTTTCGTAGTTATCAATTTGAGACAAATCATAAGCCGACATGGTCACTCGGCGGTGGCCATAAACGCCACCGTTATAAGCCGCCAGATATTCAGCTGCATGCAGTTTTAAAACCTCTGCAGGAGTCATGGATGGGTTTTCTGTCCATTTGCCAAGGAAGTTTGCGTAAGGCCAGCCAGCACCCGGCTCGACATCCTGGGAGCCAAGATAATACTGAACTGAATCGGCCATCTCGGAGGCCACTTCAATCATGCCCATCAAGCACGCATCAGAAGAATACACGTCCACTTTGTGGCCGATGATTCTTGCAGACTCCGCCATTGCCTGACCCAGTTGTTCAGTGGTGATGCGATTGCCAGTGTTATCGTCATAAGAAATGTCCATGGGGCGAATCACGCCGGGCACGTTCAATAGATGCCATCCTCCGCCGTGATTCCAAACCACGATGAAGTATCTTTTTGCCGGATAGTTTTGGTTAGCCCATTCAACAAACTTAACCAGCTCTTTCCAATCACCCATATCGACCGCACCCAGATTTTGCACAACAGGGGAGGTGACTTGATTGGTATTGGAATCCTTAACAACCAAGTGACGAGTGACATCGGTTCTGCGCTCGGAAGCCCATTGCACCAAAATGTTGATGTCGTTGCTTGAGCCGATTTGCTCCATTTGATTGATGTTCATCGGGCCGAAACTGTCGAGGTTGTTATTGCCGTTCAAAAAGACCAACATGTTCCATTCTTTGATTTGTTGGGGAGCTGCCGAGGCAAATGACGATGCCAGGGTAAGTATGCAAACTGCAAAAACGCGCAAAAGATGGTTCATTTTTCCTCCGTGAAAAATGGGGGTTTTTGCAGATTAGCACTGCCAGTGGCGGGTTGCCATCATGTCTTCACAATTGTTCAGGACCTTGGTCTGGGGAGGGGTGCCAGGTCCTACTTACGGAAGCACCGCAGAACCGAACGGTTTTGATATGCGTTAATAACCATTTCAATTTCGGTGTTTTAATAGTGCCTGTTCGTCCATTTGCGGAAGGTCGTCAGTGATTTGAAACCAAGGTGATTTCACTTCGACATATATGTGCTTATCTGGTTTCAACCCAGGGTCATCATCCAGAGCTCCTGCCGCCACTTCGAAAAATGGAGAGTCATCATTCGGGTCCGGCACAGGGGAGCCGCAAACTCCGCAGAAAATGCTTCTGTATCCTGGTGGTTCTTTTCTGACGGGAGCATCGTAGATTTTTATCAGATCTTGTCCCTGGATGAACTTAAATCCTTTTCGGGAGACGCCGACAGCGGGCATAAAAGCTGATCCGGTCACTTTGCGACATCGACTGCAATGGCAAAGTTCGAATGGACCAGTCACGGTTTCTATTTCGAACTTTACTCCGCCACATAGGCAACTGCCTCGCACCATAAAGCCCTCCATCATGGAAAATTAGCGCAATCGTGCGATTTTATCACGGCAGGGCATTTCAGGTGCAGTGGCTTCGGATTGTTTTTGTGCAGGTGCCAGGTCCTACTTGCGGAAGCACTGCAGAACCGAACGGTTTTGAGATGCGTTAGAGAATGAAAAGTAAAGGCACTGACGATGCGAGCTCTATCTTTCCAACAGGGAAACAAGGTTCATCGAGATGGACTTCATCGCCTTTGGATTGTTTTGCATGCGGGCGATTTGCAATGCGCCTTGGGTTGTGGCGTGGATCAGGACGGCGGTTTCTTTGGGCTTCAAGGTGGCCTTGAAAGCTTTGGATTTAATTCCGTCAGCGATAGTTTCTGAAAGCCAGTCTTGGATTTGTTCTTGTAGCTGGCAGACTGATTTTTTCAATTTCGTAGGAAGAGTGTTGTAGTCGATGCAAAACACTCCACCCGGGCATACTTTTAGGCCATCTTGCGAAAACGTGTTGTACATGTCGATAAACTTTTTGATTTTCTCCAAAGGCTCACGATCTTCGTGCATTTCAGACCAAATTTGAAAAGACTGCATATAGTCTGTGATCAGTGCCAGACCCAAGTCTTCCTTTGAGGCGAAATAGTAATGCAGGCTCGCTTTGCGGATCCCGAGCTCGGCCGCGATGTCCTGAAAGCTAAAGCCGTTATAGCCGCGTAATTGCAGGTGATTTTTGGCAATTTCAATGGCTTGAATTTTTGTGTCTTGCTTTGTTTCATTCATATGGGTTATTCTACCTACCAGTAGGTAGGTAATCAAGCCAGAAAAGGACTACGTATGAAAACAAAACAAATGCGACCGATCGCGATCCTTGCCGGTTCCAGAACTCCGTTTACAAAATCTCAGACCAACTATGTCCGTACTTCCAATCAGGAAATGATGACGGCCGTAATGCAGGATTTGGTTAATAAAACCAATATCAGAGGCGTTCGTTTGGGTGATGTTTCCACCGGCGCGGTTATGAAGAATGCCGCCGATTGGAACATGACTCGAGAAAGCGTTTTGAGTTCCGGTCTTGATCCGCACACTCCGGGCTATGATGTGCAAAGAGCTTGCGGTACCGGGCTTGAAACCGCTTGGCAAATCGGATTGAAAATCGCAGCTGGCCAAATTGAAAGTGGTATCGCCGGAGGCACCGACACGAACAGTGATATCCAAGGTGTGTTGCCGCATGAATTCACCTGGAAAATGATGGACGCGCAGAAGGAAAAAACCTTGTTGGGTCGTCTTGGTAAATTCGCCAAGCTTTCTATCAACGATATCAAACCTAAATTCCCAGTGGTGGTCGAGCCTCGCACGGGTCTGTCCATGGGGCAGCATACTGAGCTGATGGTGAAGGAATGGCATATCTCTCAAGAGGAGCAAGATAAACTTGCCTTAGCCAGCCATCAAAATGCCGCGAAAGCCTGGGATGCTGGATTCTTTAAAGACCTTGTCTTTGATTTCAAAGGTCTGAAAAAGGACACCCTAGTCCGTGGGGATACAACACTTGAAAAATTGGCTAAACTTAAACCAGCCTTCGACAAAACTGGCACGGGAACACTGACTGCGGGTAACAGTACTGCATTAACCGATGGAGCATCGGCGGTTTTGTTGGGCAGTGAAGATTTCGCGAAAAAGCATGACTTGCCAGTGTTGGCTTACTTAACAGATGCCGAAGTGGCAGCAGTTGATTATGTCGGTGGCGAGGGGCTGTTGATGGCTCCCACATATGCGGTCGCGCGCATGCTTGAACGCAATGGTCTGACTTTGCAGGATTTTGATTTCTATGAAATCCATGAAGCATTTGCCGGTCAGGTATTGTGCACCTTGAAGGCGTGGGAATCAGAAGAATACTGCCGCACAAAACTGGGACTTGGTAAAGCCTTGGGTTCCATTGATCGCAGTAAATTGAATATCAATGGTGGATCTTTGGCTTTGGGACATCCGTTTGCGGCTACGGGTGGGCGCATTCTTGTTTCCTTGGCAAAAATGCTTTCACAAAAAGGCAGCGGCCGAGGCCTGATCTCCATCTGTACAGCAGGTGGTATGGGCGTCACGGCGATTGTAGAGAGATAGTATTGTAGCGTGACAACTGCCACTGATCTTATATGATGAGTGGCAGAGGTCGCGTGATTTTAAATTGTTTGATTATATTTATGCTGCTGATTCCTACGGCTTATATTCGGGCCGCGGAAGTTCGTAACACAGAAGCGGCAAATTCAAATTACATTTCAAATTCCAAATCGCCCCCGAAGAATCGCAAACCAGCTCAATCAAAAAGAAGTAAAAAGTCATCCAATGGGGATTCCGATCCTGGCTTTATGTCGGCAACGGGGCAGATGATTTCAAGCTCCCGTGATCTGGTTTCGGATCGTGTGATCCTGCTTGCCAATAAGGTCGATGGGCTTTTTGGTAATGATCGCGCCTTGGACGAGTATTATAAAAGCAGTTTAAAAATTTCCATGGGCTCCCAGTATAATCCCCTTAAGGGGAGTTATGATAACTCTGTCTCCACGTCCCTAACGTTGAGTTTACCAAACCTAAAAGAGCGCGAAAGAGCCTTCAACGACTATTGGAGCCGCAGTCCCGATCAGCCACCCAGTTCAGTATTGGATGATGATCTGATTTCCAAGGAGGAGTTTAAGGAACAAAATCCCTGGGACCTCTCATCAGAAGCCGGGGTTCGGTGGAAATGGCCGCCAGCTTATTTCGGGAAGCTTCGTCTTTCGCGAAGCTATTTAACTGATAATTGGGTGGACTACTGGCAAAACGAGATCGGTTGGGACTCGGAAGAGCTATGGGCCAGTAAATCTTCTGTGACTTCGGACTACGCATTTAGCAAGTATTTGCTGTTCCGTTTCTTGAACGAAGCTAACTGGTACATGAGTAACCCATCGGTGTTCGGAACCACTCACGGACCTTCCTGGATTTACAGCTTCGAAGATAAAAGTTTATTTTCATTGGATCTGCGTTTCGGAACTCGATCCTATGAATTGGAAATGTACGGTGATTCTTATTCTGTGGGCTTCACTTACCGTACCGGTTTTAAAAGTGTGAAGTGGATCTTCCTTGAAGTAGCACCTTTGTATGCCTGGCGTTTGGAAGACGGCTTTACGCCCACGGCCTGGATCAACATTAAAGTCGACATCCTGTTTGGCCGGGAAAAAACCTCGGCGCCCAAGTCCACCAATCCACTCGATATCTTATAAAAAAAAAGGGAGTTCGTGTGAACTCCCTTTTAGTTTTAGCATTTAATTTAAAGAAAATACTCCGACGGAGTCGGAGTGCAGACTTACTTTTTCAAAGGCTTTTGGATGATGTGGATCGCGTGACCCAAAGTCGCCTCAGCACATTCCATGATCGTCTCGCCCAATGTTGGGTGAGGGTGGATTGAAAGAGCCAAGTCTTCAATGCGTGCACCCATCTCGATCGCAAGAACTGCTTCAGAGATCAAGTTAGAAGCTTCAGGACCAACAATGTGAACACCAAGCAAAACATGCGTTTTCGCATCAGCGATCATTTTAACGAAGCCTTCAGTTTCCATCATGCTGACCGCGCGGCCGTTAGCACCGAATGGGAATTTACCGATCTTAAGCTCAGTGTGACCTTTCGCTTTTGCTTCAGCTTCAGTCATACCTGCAGATGCGATTTCTGGATCCGTGAAGACAACTGCTGGAACTGTTTTCGCGTCGTAAACGCGGTTTGCGCCAGAGATAACTTCAGCAACCAATACGCCTTCGTGTGAAGCTTTGTGAGCAAGCATTGGCTGGCCACAGATATCACCGATAGCAAAGATGTTTGAAACGTTCGTTCTGCGTTGAGCATCCACTTTAACAAAGCCACGCTCGTCAACTGCGATACCCGCAGCTTTCAAGTTCGCTTGGTCACCGTTTGGACGACGTCCAACAGTTACCAGGATCTTATCGCATTTAACAACTTCGTCTTTACCGTTGATCTCAACAGTAACTTCGTAGCCGTCTTTCGCTTTTTTCTGAGATTTAGCTTTTGCACCGTACATGATTTTTACGCCAGCTTTATCAAGCTTACGTACAACGATGTTTGCGCAATCTGGATCAACTACACCAGCAAGCAATGAAGGCATTGCTTCGATCACAGTCACTTCAGTACCTAGTTTACGTAGGTAAGAAGAGATCTCCAGACCGATATAGCCACCACCGATAACTGCGACGCGTTTTGGAATTTCGTCGAATGCCAATGCGCCAGTTGAAGAGCAGATGTCTTTTTCGTCGAATTTGAATCCAGGGATTTCGATTGGACGAGAACCTGTCGCCACGATGAAGTACTTAGCCGTGATAGACTCAGTACCTGCAGACGATTTAACAGAGATTTCTTTGGAAGATTTGAATTCAGCGTCGCCCTTAATGTGAGTTACGCCGTAACCTTTAAGAAGTTGACCCACACCGCTGGACATTTTGTCTGAAACGGATTGTTTCCACTTCACAAGTTGCTTCATATCAACGTTGATATCGCCTTTGATCATCAAGCCCATGTCTTTGAAGTTATGTTGAGCTTTGTGCAAAAGGTGAGTCGCAGTGATCATCGCTTTAGATGGGATACAACCCACGTTCAAGCACACGCCACCCAAGAATTCACGTTCGATAACAGCAGTTTTAAAACCAAGTTGAGCAGAGCGGATAGCGGCAACATAACCACCAGGACCCGCACCAATTACTACTACGTCAAATGCTTGAGCCATCTTATAGCATCTCCACCATTAGTTTACCTGGGTTCTCGATGCGGCCGATGAAGGCAGCCAAGAATCTCGCAGCCAATGCGCCGTCGATCAAACGGTGATCGGCAGTCATTGTGTAGTTCATCGTTTTGATAGCTTTCAATTGGCCATCTTTGATAACTGGTTTTTCGTCGATTTTGTACATACCAAGGATCGCCACTTCAGGGTGGTTGATCACTGGAGTCGCGTAAGTACCACCGATAGAACCGATGTTCGTCACAGTGATGCAAGCGCCTTTCATTTCATCTGGTTTCAACTTGCCATCACGGGCACGTTTAGAAAGGTCGATGATCTCTTTAGAGATTTCCAAGATCGTTTTTTGATCCGCATTTTTGATAACTGGAACAACCAAACCTGTTGGAGTGTCAGCTGCGAAACCGATGTTGAAATATTTTTTGTAAACGATTTCACCAGCAGCATCGTCGATAGAAGCGTTGAACATTGGGAATTCACGGATCGTCGCAACCATGGCTTTCATCACGATTGGAAGATAAGTGATCTTAGTTCCGTTTTTCTCTGCGAAGTCTTTCAAAGACTCACGAAGCGCAACCAAAGCATCAACCTTGGCTTCATCCATGATAGTGAAGTGAGGGATGATTTGTTTTGAACGCTGCATGTTTTCAGCGATACGTTTGCGGATACCGATAAGAGCTACGCGCTCTTCAGCAGCACCGGCTTGGCCTTGGTACGCAGGTCTTGGAATAGTCATGCCACCAGCCGCTGGAGCTTTTGCAGAAGAAGTGGATGCAACAGCACCACCACCTGCTGACAAAACGTCTTCGCGAGTAACACGACCCGCAAGACCAGAACCAGAAAGACCGTTGATATCAACACCAGTCTCGCGAGCAAGACGGCGAGTCGCCGGAGTCGCAAGAACTTTTGAGTCAGCAACAGGCGGGAAGATGCCGTTTGCTGTCGCTGCAGAAGAAGTAGCTACTGGAGCTGCCGCTTTTGCTGCTGGAGCCGCTGCCGGAGCAGAAGCTTGAGGAGCTGGAGCCGCCGGAGCTGCTGCCGCGCCGCCTGCGCCTGTAAGCGTGATCATTGTAGATCCAACTTTAACAACGTCGCCTGCTTTGAATTTCAATTCGCCAACAACGCCCGCTACTGGAGTCGGAACTTCAACAGTGGCTTTGTCAGTTAGAACTTCAGCGATCGCTTGATCCGCTTTTACAGAGTCACCAGATTTAACCAACCATTTTACTAGTTCGCCTTCTGTAACACCCTCACCAAGTTCAGGGAGTTTTACATCTTGTGCTTTACCACCAGCTGCTGGAGCTGGAGCAGATGCTTGAGGAGCTGCTGCTTTTGGAGCCGCTGCTGCCGGAGCAGAAGCCGCCGCTTTAGCTGCACCAGCATCAAGAGCGATCATCGTCGAACCAACTTTAACAACCTGGCCCGGTTTAAATTTCAAATCTTTTACAGTACCAGCGACTGGAGATGGAACCTCTACAGTTGCTTTGTCAGTCAATACTTCAGCGATAGGTTGATCTGCTTTTACAGAATCACCAGGTTGAACCAACCATTTAACCAATTCACCTTCAGTGACGCCTTCGCCAAGTTCAGGCAGTTTTACATCAGTTGCCATACAGGGAGTTCCTTTCAATATTAGCCTTTAAAATCAAACACTCCCTTCTATTGCGATGGGGGCTCATTTGCACCGATTAACACCACGCATAAATAAATTGTTTTTCCCTCTGCAACATAGCGGTTTCAGGGTTGAATTTAGGTGTTTTGCGTTGCTATTTTACAACCCGAATAGAGGGCTCCATGAAATATTCTCGTAAACTTCAGGAAGGCATCTTCCTAAAACGTTATAAACGCTTCTTCGCCGATATCGAATTCCAAGGGCAAACGATTGTGGCCCATGTACCCAATACGGGCAGCATGAAAAGCGTTAATAACCCGGGCCAGCTTTGCCTGTTTTCAGAGTCCGACAACCCGGAGCGTAAGCTTAAGTTCACCCTCGAAATGATCAAATCACCGGGCGGGGCCTGGGTGGGGGTTAATACGGCGACTCCAAACACTGTCGTTAAAGAAGCTGTCTTAAGAGTCATCGGAAAACATAAAGACGAAGTCGGGGGCTTTGCGCACTGGGCTTCCTTCGATGAGGCGAAGCCAGAGTACAAAATTTCTGCAGAAACCCGTCTGGATTTTGCGTTGAAGAAAAAAGACACCGACAAAATGCATTTCATCGAAGTGAAAAACGTCACGTTGGGTGAAGAGGGCATTGCCAAATTTCCGGATGCAGTGACTGAACGCGGGCAAAAGCATTTGAAAGAATTGATGGCGTTGATGGAGCAAGGCCACACGGCAGAGTTGGTATTCACAGTGCAGCGCCACGACTGCGGTACGTTTTCTCCAGCTGATGAAATCGATCCTGAATATGGCAGGCTGTTGCGGGAAGCATCCACCAAGGGTTTGAAAATTTCCCCGTTCGTCGTGGATTTGACTCCGACAGAAGCGACTCTTTCTGAGGTGACTCTTCCGGTGGTTCTTTAATCAAAAACTGTCTCAGATGTGCGGATTTCTCTGATTTCAAAGACCAGAAAGTTCGCGTCTGTTTGGATTCACATTAAAAACAGGTAGAATGTCATGGATGGCGTTCGTTTCATTTTTACTGATCACATTTACAACCATGGTTTCTTTCGCGCAGTCCGAGCCGGACTATCAGGCTCTGTTTAAGAATTTAGACAAATTGCGAACTGAAATAAGCCAAAGTGAAAAGTCCGCCGTGGCTTGTGAGGTTCCTCAAGTTGCAAAATGTGATTTTGGCGACTATTGCCAGCAGTTGCGCAGTCAAAGTCAGAACTTTTACCTTTATAAAAACAGTGCCGGAAAATCAGTTCCGAATTTCTTCTTTATTCGTCTGGCTAAGCAGGTCGAGGGTTGTCTGGGGAAGCCGCTTCCCGAAGTTGATTCGCAAAACCCGTTCGTGAATCCTTTGAAGCTGGATAAAACCAGTGCTGCTTACAACTCTGAACTCAAGCGCGTTCGTTCGATATTTTCTGATGTGCAAAGAAGGGCGGTGGCCTTGTTGGAGTCGCGCCGGATGCCTGAAAACACGGCGCAAATCGATCAGGAAATTCAACGAGTGAAGTCCGTCAAAATGGCCAGTCCTTTGTTCAAGGATGCGTTCGCAATGGAAAAGGCAGGGTGCACTTTACCCAACGCCTCCTATCAGTCAGACGACAATACAATCGTCGTATGCCCGCAGTTGTTGAATCTTCCGGATTCGACACTGTTTTCACTTTTAAGTCATGAGATCAGTCACTCAGTGGATCCCTGCAATGCTCACAAGCATATCGCCGGGACCGCGGTGCCCGCAGGTAAAAATCCTATGCAGGACGTCGTGAGCTGTCTGGCGAAATCAAGTTCGATGGGCGCAAAGACCGTCAGTGAGAAGGATATTATTGCACGTATCACTTCAGAAGAAACTGACTTGGCAAAAGAGCTGGGGCCTTTATCGCCCGAAGTGAAAGCGGAATTTAAAAAGCGCAGGTTAGATGTCAGTGGAAACTTTGCAACACACCAACACTGTCGGGGCTTTTCCGGAAGCGCAGATATGCAGGAAGGTTTCGCGGACTGGATGTCTTCCAAATTAGTTGCGCAAAAAACTGCTGAGTTTAAAGATCCGCAACAGGCCAAAGAGTTTGCCTATGAGTCGCAACTTTTCATTGCGGGTTCTGAGTGCCAAAACGTCAAAGTCGCAGCCATCAACAGAGTTGCGGCAGCAGTTGAAAAAGATTGCCCTCCATTTGCTGAGTACAAAAACATGCTTTTGAATCCGTCCGAATATCAGGATTCAAGTACTGTTCCCCATCCGGCAAGTTCCCGTCGTGTGAATAAAATCTTATTTGCACCGACTGAAATTCAAAAAGCCCTCGGATGTAAGGCCGATTCCAAGACTTCAGTTTGTGACTGAAAATGAGTAAAGTGCTGACACTTCCCCAAAGTCTCGTGTCGACAATTCCGACAGAATAAAAATGTTTAAAGTTGAAACAGGTGTGCGCCGAAAACCTCTGTGTAACTAACACGGAGGTCCAAATGACATTCAAAGCAACGAAGAATGTTCTGGCTTTACTATCCGTCACTTTCTTAATGGCAGCCTGTGCAAAAGGCGGTTTTGAAAGCTCTTCTACAGTTTTAGCTGACGATCCAGACACAGAACAATCAGCAGGTGACACTGCTCAAACAATTCCACCTGCGGAACCGGAAGTTCCGGATACGGGAACGGATACGGGAACGGATACGGGTTCCAATACCGGCTCCGAGCCTACGACCGATGCGCAGATTCTTGCGAAGTATTCCTATGTGGATACGGGTAAAACAGTGAATCAAACGATGCTGAAAAATGCGTTGTTGTATTATCATAAAAATTTGAAAACCATTAAAAACTCTGACTACCTTTCAGTTTTGGATTTTAGTTTGTCCTCAACAAAGAAACGTTTCCATATCATCAATATGAAAACAGGCGAGGTTTGGAGTATTCACGTGGCTCATGGTAAAGGTTCCGATCCTGATCATGACGGCTATGCAAACTCGTTTAGCAACGTCTCCGGTTCCAATGCAAGTTCACTGGGTATTTACAAAACAGCTGAGACTTACAGTGGCAGTCACGGGTACTCTTTGCGTCTGGATGGATTGTCTTCCACCAACTCAAAAGCCCGCTCCAGAGCAGTTGTGATCCATGGTGCAGACTATGTATCTGAATCCAGCGTGATTCAGGGTCGTAGTTGGGGTTGCCCGGCGGTGACGATGAGTTATCGTACGAAGGTAATCGACATGGTTAAGGGTGGTTCAATTATTTACGCATCCGCGACCAAGTAGTTTTATCTGAATTGGAAATAAAAAAAGCCGTCTGATGAGGACGGCTTTTTTATTTTTATCGAGGCTTTCTTAGAACAGTTTCAGCTGCTCGCCCACCAGCTTTTTAAGGTCATTTACATAACCCAGGTATTCATCCATATCCAGACGCTCATCTTTGCGGATATGGGCGCTAGGGGAGTTGTATTGAGTCAATTCAATAACGTCAGCATGGGAAGAGATCTCGGCAAAACCTTCCTCTTCCAGGGTGGTCATCAAGTGGTCCAAGTCATGACCATCATCGCCATCCGGGAATTCAATTTCGCGCAATGCCATCATCGCTTTTAGGTAAAGTTCGCTGGCTTGAGCCAGGTTGTAACCGACGATATCGTGTTGGTTATCGTCGGACATGTTTTTTTGGGCAATATCAATGTTATCCTGGGCTTTTAGGATTAAGGACTTCGCTGTTGAAACGCTCATGATGCTCCCGTTCCTTGCAATTAGTTCTGCAAAGTGAATGTCTTGGTGGGGCTCCATGGAGATGCCTGGTTGGGGTTTCGTCCGCGAAGCCTATAATACCAAGTGCCATTTTTTAGCTGAGCAGGCAATCTATATTGTCGGGCTTCGACTTTTATTAGTTTACTTTCCTTAAATTCCGGATTTTGTGCGATCTCAAAGTCATACCATCCGGCGCCCAATGTTTGTCCCCACTTGAATACCACCGTATATTGGCCATTATTGTAGGCAAACTTTGCGCCATTTGCCGGTTCTTCGGCGGTCGCCAATTGAAGGCTTTCGACCTTCTTAAATTCGATCGCGAAAACAGTTGTCGGTGAAAAGAAAAAGTCCGCCATTGTCGAAATCGGTGTGACTCTGAAATAGTACCAACCGATATCCTTAACCGGGGCGAAGAACTCGATATTTTTGGTCTCGAACCTCTGAGCCTTTTCGAACTTTTCAGATCTGGAGACCTCGACAACATACTTTGCGGCATTCTTGCGGTGAGTCCACAGTATGTGAAGTTGATCAACGCTGTCCTTGGAGTCGAGATTGGCATAGGCAATTTCGTACTTTTCAATGGTCGGTCCGGCAAGCAGGCCTTTCACTTTAACAATGTTGGAAGGCGGGGACAGCTCGCCTTCAGCGGATTGGGCGAGTACGCGGATATAGGAGGCGTCTCTTTGGGAATGGAGCAGGCTATAGGTGTTTTCCGGAACTTTGTAGCTTCTGAGAACGGATCCAAATGTATCCGTGTTGTTCAACTCAACGATATACTGAGCAGCGAACTTCACGTCACTCCACTTCATTTGCAATCTGGCCACATCGGCACCGGCCAGTGTTTCATTGGGTTTATCCAACGAAGGAGCTGTCAACGGTGGTCGAACAAACTGGGTCATCACATTGGACCAGTCAGCGGCGGCTCCTTTGGCCCGACGGGCACGAACATGATAAATGCCTGATTTTGCCAATGGGATCATATTCTTAACGGGGCCATCGATTTCATGGTCGACTTTTGCAAAAGTCGGATCGACACTCGCTTGCATGATGAAGTTTTCTTCAGGTTTAGCGCCTTTAATTTGAAGACTCAGGTTCCACTTGCCTCTTTCGACAAACTTTAAAGACAGCTTTTCAATTTGCGTCGACAGGGCCGGGCTGACCATAAAGGACATGGTTTTGCTATAAGCGACTTTCCCAAATGTCTGCTCGAATGCGAGACGCCAATAGTAGCGACCCATACGTTTTAGAGGATTGATCTTCGTGAAGTTTTGTTTGTCAGCACGGATCTTGATAACATCCTGGGAAAAATTGGAAACCTGGGACATTTCAACAGTCGCATTTTTAAAGAAGGGGTCCCATTCAAATCGGATGCTGTCGCTGGTGTAAAAAACCGAGCCATCAAGAGGCAGCAATAACAGTTGGGACTGCTCATCAGAAGAGGTCAATGCGGAAGCTGGTGTCGGGACTGTTTCTGGTTGGCTTGTGGAGTTTTCCAGTGCGAGACGTTTTTGTTCCTGGGATTGCAGGACAGTGGAGCCTTCTGAAACCACGATGTTGGATGGTTCCGAGTGTTCACCCTCCTCTGACACTGCAATCACGCGGTAGTAGACTTTGCGTGCACTGCTATGCTGAACCGCGGTTTCTGTGGTCGTGATTGTCTTTTGTGAGGAAATCGCGGGGAAGCCAGCCGAGTTGGAAGATTGAATTGTGTATTGTGCCGCTGCCGGCACCGGGTTCCACTTGAGTTCGGTAATGACATTGCCAACTTTGTCTTCCGTGCGATCACCCAAATCAATCTTGGGAGCCTGCAGAGACTCGCGAATAACCACTTTGCTGGGCTGAGACCAAGGCGAGAAAAGTCCATTGCCAAAATTCTTACGGGCGCGAACATAAAAATTGCCTGGGGAGTCCAGCAAGGACGAAAAAGGAGCCAGTCCCAGAAATGCATCGTGCAATGTTGTGAATGACTCGGAAGTGCTGACTTGAAAGTCGTACTTTGATTTGGCGTCGTCATTTTCAATTGTTGTCTGAATTTTCCAAACACCTTTGCGAATATAGGCCGGCGCCGAGGTTACCACACGAATATCCTCAACTCGACCGACTTTGAAAAAGGATGATTTCGAAAAAACCGGGGTGCCATCTTTGTAGGCGATCAAACGCCAAAAGACATCGCCTTTGATGGTGTTCAGGGGAATTGGAAAGAACTGTTGCGAAGAAACGTCGATATCGACCAGGTCCTTTGCAAAATCCGGCTCAGGTGAGTACTGCAGATGAACGGAAGTAGCATCACTCACTTCCCATTTGAAAAATTGCGGTTGGCTTTGTTCGCGAATGATTTCCCCATCATAAGGGGCAAGAAGATTAAAGGTAACAGCACCCACATCCGTTGCCACGATTTGCGTGACGGTATTTCCACCTTCCGGCGTCGCATTTGATTCCAGCACAATCGAACTTCCGGCTGCGATCTCCGTTTTGCCCGTGACATTTTGCAAAGTCAGATGACCTGCGGCGACTGAAAGCGAAAGCTTCTTATCCAATTTCCGCACATAGATATCATAGGCGTCCTTGGAGACGATTTTGAACTTGCCATCATCCAGATTCAAAACCAAAGGATCCATTTCGCCTTTGCCACTTTTTAGGTTCAGGCCACCGTCGTTGATTTGCAGGGCAATCAGGGTGGGATTTTGCTCAACCTGGGATAGGCGAAGTAAAGTCTCTTCGTTCAGTCGGACTTTACGATTTTCGGCAAATACCAGATACGCGGATGATTTTGGACCGACGAATATTTGTGATCCGTCATAGACCTTTCTGCCGTCGCGCGCGTCTTTCCAAAAGAAATCACGCGCATACTTGTAACGGACCTCTTTATTGAGTTCGCGCAAAATGGCGAGGGGTCTTCCCAAAGTGTCTTCTGACTTCTCATTTGTTTGTATAAAAAAAAGGGCTCCAAGAGACAAAGCCAACAACGATGCAACACCAAGCAGTAGATTTTTTCTCATCTATATATAGTTTCACTTTGTGTGTTTGAATTCACTGTATTGCCGGGGTGTCACGGTCGGCTGGGGGAGCAGCCAGAGTCGAAAGTGTTCGGCATATTTCGGTGGGCGCTCACCGAATGAAAAAGTCTTGCGGCCTTTTTGAGCAAAATATGCCCTTATCTTCACTACGTTTAAGTACACCCATTTTTTCACCGGAAAAATGTTCGAAATTCTCAGACTGTACCAACGGAGGGCGCTCAAGTTGCGGAAATTCCAATAATATTCGCGTAATTATAAAATGAATGTCATGAAACATTTCCTCCTGGGTTCGTTAATAGTGTTATCAGGATATTTGCTGTCGTCGTGCAACAACGCTGGCTTGCAAGGCACTTCCATTCCTTCGAAGTTTGAAGGTGTGTCGGAAGCCATTGCCATCTCTCCAACAGCGGTGAAGCTTTCTTGGTCCTTGCAGGCTCGTTTCAAAGAATATCGCATCTATCGTAAGGGATTTAACACTCCTGATAAAATTGAAACCTTTGCCACGACAACGATTGCCCCCTTGGCGACGGATACCTACTACGATTTTGCAGTCACAGGTGTAGAGGCAGTTGGTGGTGAGGAAATCGGTTATGATAAGTATATCACCGTAAAGACCATGAGTACTTTCACAGGTGTTCCAGCCTCTGGCTTGACGGCGCAGTCCAACGGTTCTGTCGAGGTTAATTGGATCAAAAACGGTGAAGGTGTCACTTATAGAATTTATACCAAACGCGAAAATGAAACTTGGAATTTAACTTCACCAGCGGCCACGATTTTTAACCGTAGCGTTGGGACCGTCACGAATCTGCCAAGTGGTAACAAGTATTGTTTTTGGGTGATGGCACATTATCAAGACGGAACTTTTGAGCCTGCCAATATGTCCGAGGCATATATCAACTCGAAAGCGCCATGTGTGTTGGTACAGTCTCAGCTGGCCAATCTGCCGACGGTGAAAATTCAAATGGCTATCGTGGGGAATTTCCCATGGTTTTGGACCGAAGGTGGCGACTCCACTTATACGACCGAGATTTTTGAGCGCTCCACCGGGATTCGTTGGGCGATCGTAAACGGGAATGACTATTTCCGTTCAATTGTTCCAATTAATCCGGGTCAAAAGGACATGTACGCCAAAGTGACATCCGCAGCGGGAGCCAGCACCATCGTCACTGTTTTGGTGGAGGGTACCGGTCAGCTAAAAAAGCCGTTAATTCGCTCCTTGGAAGGTACTTCAGCGCCACTTCCTCTTTATCCGCGCCTGGTAAATGGCGGACTGGGTATGCAGGAGCTGGGAGCTCAAGTTGTAACGGGTGATTTCAATTGTGACGGCTTGATGGATGCGGCGGTAAGTGCACCGCGCGCAACGGCTTACGTCGGAGACAGTCCTCAGGACACGACCGGTGCTGTGGTTATTTATTATGGATACGATGCACCTCCTACATATGATGCCAATGGAAACATCGTCGATCCTCCTCCGGCTTTGAATATGACACCGGCTCCGAACGCGGATGCCGCGTTTCCGAATCCGCAATTGGTATACTACCCAGGTCTCGCCGCAGGCACTCGCTTGGGTCAGCGCTTGGCGGTCGGGAACATTAATAATGACTGTTTCAGTCGCTATACGGATCTTGCCGATCCAAAGGCAAATAAAGTCGGCCTGTGTGATAACTTGTTCACACCGGCTTCTGGTGTTTCTGATATCGCCAAAGTTAAAAAAATATATACCTGTGACGATTTGGCCATGATGACCAATCAAGGTCAGGTCTTCGTCGCATTTGGAGATCCTACTCGCGGATTGGTCAGTGGTTCTGGTGGTATTTCCTACGGGGTAAATGAAACGACTTGCGATCCGACATCGTTCAAGTGCCGTCCGGTGCGGGTCTCGGAATCCAATGCCTACAATACAACTGCAATTGCTTTTGGTGACTATAATAATGACGGCTTTGATGACCTGGCGGTCGGGATTACGACTTGGGTTTCGCCAAACTACAAACGTCAGGTCACGGTTCTGCGCGGTGATCGCATGGGACTTATTCCATCCGGAACCGTGAAGTCCTTCCCCACCATTGATGCGGAAACGATTCCCCTTGCTTCGTTGGTCGCGGCAGATGGCACTTTCGTTGGCAAAAGCTACACCGAGGATTTTGCCCGAGCTGTCGGGACCGCTTATAATTCCCGAGTCTGTGAAAACAGCGGCACCTATACATTCCGGCAAACAGGTATCGCCGGAGAGACTTCTCCAGCACCGAAAAACAAAGGTTATGATTTCACAAAATGTGACGACCTGATCATCGGGGCTCCGGCTCGTTCTTTGGGCCGTGGTTCGATCCTGGCATGTAAAGGTGAAATGCCAACGATCGCGAGCGGCGCGACGGATCTGCAAAAAATCATCTCTTGGACTTGCAAAGAATCTTATCCGGATCTGGCAAGCAACTCGGCGGCCGACTATATTTCGGTTCAGGGTTATGGAACCAGCATCCTTGGAGTGCCAAATCAGAATGGTTATCCTTTAACAAATATCATCGGAACAACGAACAACGTACCCAATGTAAATGGAACAGTGTTCGTGGGTGCACCACTGTCCTCTGTTAGCGGGCAGGCGAGTGCCGGTGTGGTGTTTGGTTACTATGTCACTCCAAGGTCCAATGACAATGCCACGGGCGGGATTTATGGAATTCTGGATCAGCAACAGGAAGTCACTGCCATCAATACCGTCGCCTGTGACGCTCGTAACACAAATGTGACGACGGGGGCATTGAAGCACTGTGAAAATCAGCTGATTCATACCAATCCTCCAGAAGCCGGTGTGCAGTTTGGACTTGCGATGGGGACTGTTGCTGATATCGAAACGATATCTCGAAACATGCCTTCACTGGCGATCTCTGCACCTTATCGTGCAACCACAGCTTCCACGGGGAGTTCCACAATTACAGCCAGTGGTGTGATCTACCTTTATAAACCGGATGTTTCGACACTGGGTTATGAAGGAGCCACTCGTATTGATACGCCTCGCTTGTCGGATAACGACAATACTGTGTGCTCCACCAATTGCACATGGTACAGCGGTGGTGTGAATCCATTCGGGGCTTCGGTCATTTATCCCCGTGATCTTTCACCCAACTCGAATTTTGGTTTGGGTGGAGCCGTTGGGGCGGACTTCAACGGTGACGGTTCGGGCGACGTGATTGTTGGCGCTCCTTATCATTCCTCTCCAGTATATTATAACGGTGCGACGTTTATCTTTAATTCCACGGGCAACTTCGCATCGTCGGTGACCAACGCCAATCAGACGATCAATGTGAACTTCAGTAAAGAGCTGAACTATCGTTATGAGCGTGCCAAAGTGGCGGGTGATTTCAATGGCGATGGCTACATGGATGTAGTGACGCAGATTTTTGTCGGTAATACGGTTGAAATGGTTATCTATTACGGCAGTGCGAACGGTTTGGTGGTGACACCGGAGCCGTCACGAGTTCCGTTGATGGAATTGGATCCACTGAAACTGGTCGTGGATTTGGATGTTGGATTTGGCGGTGAATTTTATCGCGTCGGCAGTGTCAATGGTGATGCTTACGACGATGTGATGGTTGTCGGAAATCGCTCCTCTTATGTATTCTATGGTTCTTCCGGGGGATTGGTTGCGAACACCACTCCGTCCGTTTCACCGGTCGGGAATAATCCGCTGAGCTTTGCCTTTGCTGATATAGATTCCGTTTACTTTCACAGTGTCGGAATCAGCAAAAGAACAGCAGCGAACACGGTTCCAGATTCTATTTTATACGAGGATTTCAACCCAAGAAACCGTGCTGTCACATATGGTGATTTCAATGGTGATGGCTTTGGGGATTTCACAGTGGCTGCCGACAGCATTGATTTGCCATCAACAGCAGTGCGCGTCGGTTCCCTGCAATATACGACTGCGAATTTTGGCCGGGTCTATGTGTTCTATGGATCCAAAGACGGCCCGCAGGTTAATCGTTCGAACGGTCGAACTCTTCTGAGTGACAGCCTGGGCAATGCTGCGGATGTGGTGATTGAAAATCCCTGCACGATGACAACGCCGGCAGTTTGTAAAGTACAGATGCTGTTGTCGAACGAGGCCGCTCCGGGAGGCATACGCTTTGGCTGGAGCACTGCCTCTGTTAAGTCTTTGGAGACTCAATCCGGGGAAATTTACGATGAGCTGGTGGTCGGTGATCCTGGTTATTCATCCTACAAGGGACGCGCCTATCTTTATAAAGGAACGAACCGAGGATTGGCTTATACGCCAGCCCAAAAAATCGAAGGCTCAGCGGCAGCTGAAGGGTTTGGTTACAGTGTTGTTGCGCCTGGAGACATCAACAAAGACGGCGTCGCTGATTTGGTGATCTCAGCACCGCGTACGAGCTCGCCAACTGTTTACACTTTCTTTGCTGGCACCGTTGGGACAGTGATGGCCTTCAAAGGCGCGCCAGATATAAACTCAACAAATTATTTTGGCGCGGGCGCACTGGCTATCAATACTTTGAATGCAACAAACCAGGACTTAAAACCCCAAAGATCTTCTCCGGATTTATTTCAAGGAAGTACAGATCATTTTGGTGTGGGCGTGGCTGCAGTTGGTGACCTTAATGCTGACGGATATGCCGATATCGTCGTCAACGTGCCGGGCCGTGACTATGATTTGGATACGGTTTTGGCCAACACCGGTGCCTTCGTTGTTTATTATGGCGGCGAGTATGGATTGAAAATTGATTCGTCGCCTACAACGACACCTCGCTGTTATGGAGGTACGACGCCAGTTTGTGAACCGGCGCTTTTGTATCTGCCAAACCGTCAGGCCAATGAACATACATACATTTCAAGCACACCTGCGGGTGATATCAACGGAGACGGAATTCCTGATATTTTAATGGGAGCTCCGGGACGCAATCATCCATCTGGAAAAGCCTTTGCTACGGGAGTCGTTTATGTCCTTTATTAATCTGGTAAAATGGGCTCTTCTCAGCACCGCGATCGTAACGACTTTGGCCTGCACGGAAAAAGTTGAAACCGGAAGCGTACTTAAAGATTTCTCGGGTGTGGCGGGGGTGGAACCTTTGTCGCCCACCGCTGTGCGGGTTTATTGGAATCTTCATGATCGCTATCAGAACTACAAGGTATTCAATAATACCTCCAACACCGCATTGGTGGAAACACCTCGTAATGAAGCCATTATTCGTAACTTGGCACCAAATACGTCCTACACGTTCAAAGTCATTGCGACGGACGGTACGGTCAGTGTCGGAGGAAACAAAGAGATCACCATTTCAACCCTGACACCATTTCCTGGGGTGGATAAAGTTATCAAGGACTCAGATGGCAATCTGGTTTTATCATGGAACTATGCTGCCAAAGTCGCTTCCTATCAGATCTTTGTAAAAAAATACGAAGACCCGACGGCGGCTAACACGAGTAACTGGGCAAATGTTGATTATACTTCTTACGACACGCGCTATGTTTTCCGCAATATGGAAGGGTCGACACGTTTTCACTTTGTGGTTCAGGTAAAGTACCTTGATGAAACCATTGGCTATGCCACCAAAGCCGTCAATGTCAGCACGAACTCTTCGTTTCCCACACCTGCATACTCCTTAAGTCCTATTTCGATTGGTTCATTGCCTTTTGTAAAAGTCACTCCGGTGGTGAATTCCACTTATAAAAATGAAAACTATGTTTCCCGTATGTACTCTGGAAGTACACCGATCTCGGATCCTATCACGGGGGCGGGTACCATCGTGTTTTCTCCTGGTACCGGTGTTACCAACGGAAAGGTCGAAAACCTTTCTTTGCAGGTGAGCTATACCGATGCCGGTAAAACAGAAACGCTGGTCTTCGATAAACTGAGTACGTACATCAAGGGGATTTTGGGATTGGATGCAGTCCCTCCACTTAAGAATGTGGATTCGGGAATTGCCTTCATGGGTGAAGCGTCGACGACGGGTGATTTCAATTGCGATGGATATCCTGATTTGGCGGTCGGTCTGCCATCTGTTTCTGTGACATCTGCAGGTGTGGCCGCTCCCAGAGCGGGAGCGGTTTATGTTTACTACTCGGTTAGAAACCCCTCCACCGGTATTTATAAATTAAATACTTCAGGGACACCAAGCCGCAGTCCTATCAGTCCGGGATCTGATCCGCAGCTTTTGACATTTGAAGACTTAACGGAATATTCAAGATTCGGTAAGTCACTTTCTGGCAGTGGTAATTTGAACGGTGACACATTGTTGGGCAATGCCTGCCAGGATCTTCTGGTGGGAGCTCCGGGTTACAATACAGCGAACACATCAAGAGCTGACAAGAACTATGATGGTGCAGCCTTTGTGTTTTTTGGAAGTTCCAGAGGTTTGACGGCTCCTTCACGCGTCAAAGATATGCAGCAGAACGTGGAAACCTGTAATGGTCTGGTGGAAAACGCGACCTGCTCGGCAGCGATGTTGTGGCCGAATATGGCGATTTTGCCAAGCACTGAAATCAACCCGACAGCAATGACTTTGGCGGATGATCCCCAATTCGGGTTTGCGACGTCCTTCATCGGCGATTTCAATGCCGATGGTTATGATGATATCGCCGTTGGTGCGCCGACGGCATCTTGGGATGGAGTGGCTGATTCGACTGCTTCCGGTAATGCCCGAATTGTTCTAAAGGTCGGTTATGTGGCCGTCTTCTTTGGTTCAAAAAATGGGTTGGGGTATGAGACTCCAGCAGCTGATGCGAACAAAAAATTCAGATTTTTAAAAGTCTTTTCTCCGAATCCGCACGAAGGACAGTTTTTTGGTTACTCTATTGCCGGTGGTGCTGATGTGGACGGTAAATTCCGCATTCGTAACAAACAGGATCAACTAGTGGGCGGGTCCGACATGATTGTCGGGGCCCCGGGTGATCGTTATCCACAAATGACTACATTGCAAAAATTGAGATTATTGGGTGCTTGCAATCCGGGAAGTGGTGATTGTGCTTCGTATGGCTTCACCAACGGAGGTTGGGGCGGTTTTTCCAATGACTCTACAGGAAATAGTCACTACTTCGGTTTGCCCACCAACGCCGGAACGTCTGCCAAAGTTGGTGACGTAACTGGAGCCGCCTATTTGTTTTTTGGTCGCGGCGCTGATACCGCACCCGCTCCGGGAGTGCAAGAAAGTCCCTCGCGCATGGCATTCTGGGGGTGCAGTACGCGTAAGATGTCAGTTCCCGGCGAACACTATTCTTGTCTGGTAAATTCCACTGGGGCAAAAGTTTTATTTCCACGCAGTGGCTATAAATCCAACGGGACCTATAAGCTAAAAAATCTGGGCTTTGGCTCCTCTGTCGCCTTGGTCGGGGATCCATCTCGCTACAATAACAACAATGCGGTAATTACGACGGTGTCGGATCCAAACGGTGACGGCTACGCTGAAGCGGTTGTGGGTGTGGGACTGTTTTCGAACTTTGCAAACGAACAATCGGGCGCATTGTGGGTTTATTACGGCAATCCATTCAGACGGTATGAATTCAATGACTTCTACCAATTGGATTCGGTAACTCCAACTGATAAAAATCTGGATTGGAATGATGGACTTGCACAATGTACGGCATTCACCACAGATAATGCGCCCACTCGCCAAATGTGTGCGCCGACGCTGATCCGTAGTAATTCAATTGGTTCCTACTACAATTTGGCACTTCATCCGGAAGGAATGGCAGTTGGCGATGTGACTGGCGACGGACTGAAAGATGTCGTCGTGGGGGCCGTGGGTGATCAGACCAAAGGTACCTATTCCGGAGCCGTGTATGCATTTACAAGCTTGGCGGGAGCAGGGATCACCACGAACTTCCTGAAGTTTTATAATTCCTCAGCCCGCGAGTACGACTACATGGGGCGCTCGGTGGCCGTGGGAAATTTCGACGGTGACTTTAGTGGAACCCGTCCATTGAATGACGTCGCAGCCGGAGCCCATTTAGACAAGACCACGAAAAACGGTGGTGGTGCTATTTATGGATTCAACAGCAATGGTCAGGCATTGCCTTCCGTGAACTCGGTGCCATCGTTTGCGATCTATGACTCGTTGGGAAGTCCGCAACAGTTTGGTTATGATAGTATTCGTATTGTCGGGGATATCAATCGCGATGGCTATGCGGATGCTGTCGGTAAACTGGTGCGCCCTTCAGCGAATACGGCGGCTTTTTCAACAGAAGCTGTGGTTTTCTTTGGTTCAAAAGTGGGTCTTGTGACGACCGACTATTGCCTGGCAAATAAAGCGAAAGTTTTCAAAGACTCTGGAGCCAGTGATGATTCCTGTTATCCGATGGTCACGCCGGCCCAGGGTATTACTAAAGATGATATTGCCTTGCCTCAACTTGTCGCTCAGCCGACGAATATTTCCAGCACATGGGCCAACAGAGCTTTTGCTGCGGGTGATATTAATGGTGATGGCTTTGGAGATGTGACTTTTGTAGATGCCACAATCCAGGGTGGTGGGCAGGTTGTGATTTATTACGGCTCTCGCTCTGGTTTGCAAGCCGTCAACAATCCGCAATGGATTCCTGCTTATGGCGATCCGCAGATCGTGACGAAGCGTTGGGCTTATCAGGAAAGCCCGTCAAATACCGCTTCAGCAACCAACGGTGCGGTGACTCGTCGTCAGCTGGTTTTTCATGGGGATTTCAATGGTGATGGACTGAGTGACATCGTGATCAGCAGTCCTTATGCCACCAGCTTTTTTAGTATGAATAAAACCGGCACGAATAGTTTCAATGTCGGGGTATCGCCTCCAGGAAATCCTACTGATGGATGGACTGCGGGTGGTGGTTGGCAGTGTGCCGATAGCACGGACACAGGTTGTACCAGTGGAGCTCCGGCTTGGGAAAGTGGTCGCATCTGGATTTACTATGGATCCACAAATGGGCTGCAAACTCCTAAAGCCAAAGGTTACGCCAATTCGGATATGGAACCTGGTGTGAATGCCAATCTGACTTCGACCAATTCTTCATATATGGTGGACACATATACCTCAGAGACTACCGGAATGAAGGCATGTACGGGAGCGATAACGAAGAACTGCAAGATGCAATATTTGTACAGCCCGTTTGTCGATAACATTCCTCATGGTTACGACCGTTTGATGCACCAGTTTGGTAAAAGTATAGCGGTCATGGACTATGACCACGACGGGATTGATGACTTGGTGGTCTCTGCTCCAATGTGGGAGGACACTGCTTGCTATTACGAAGACGGACGCGCTGACTACGGACGCTTGTTCCTATATCGCGGCAGTTCAGCAGGAATCGTGGCTGGAAGTCACGGCGACTACTATGACAGGGATCCGATCCAGACAGCATCATGTCAGTCTGACGATCAGTTCCAGTCACGCAATACAGCTAGTTTGAACTTAAATGGCACCGGAAAAGTTCGCTCCATCATGCCGCCAATTATTAATGGTGGTTTAAGTGGTAACGATAGCAGCCGCCGATTTGGCTGGATGATTCAATCTGCCGGTGACGTGAACAATGACGGTTACGAGGATCTGATTGTTTCCTCTAGCGAAACTCCAAAGAGTGGTTTGGACGGGGCTGGCATGGGTTACATCTTCTACGGTCCGCTGTGCGGAAATGACAATTCCACAGGCATGTGGTCCGTGTTGGGTGCCAATCTGAATACCCAATATAAATTAACAGATGCTGCGATCGTCGCAAGCGGTGTGATTCCAATGGCGGAGTGTGCCCAAGCATCGGGGGTGATGAAACCTGCACCGATGGCATTTTACTTGTGGGACGCGAGCAATACCGATTTCAGTGGTTACGAGATTATTTCAGGTCGCATGAAAAAAGGAGACTTCAACGGGGACGGTTTTGATGACGTCGTCATGGGAGCTCCGTTCTGGGATGACCAAGTGAACGGCATCACGAACTTTGGACGTGGCGTGGTGTTCTTTGGTTCCTCCACGGGACTGCACACTGCTGACTATCCGGATTCCTCTGTTGTGGCTGATAGTTCCGGTCATTTGAAGCCATATATCGTGCAACGACAGGATACGAGCACTCTGACTCCACGCTATTTCTATTCCAACACGTCTGCGGGGGACGTGAATGGGGATGGCACGATGGATCTTATGGTGCCAACGGAATTTTATGATGGTGCGGGCAGTGTAAGGGGTGTGCGCATCGGTACCTATTTCTTATTGTTCTAAGAGAGTTTAAGGGGACGGGGATTGTGATAGTACGTTACTTGTTAGTATTTCTTACTGCAGTGATGCTTGGGGGCTGTCTTGAATCGACAAGCTCCTCATCAGCTATTGTCATTCCTCCGGGTGGACTGATTTTGCTGGATATGAGAACTGTCAATGTCGTGGGTGAAGACCACTACTCGTTGTATCTGGCAGAATATGTTCCGGCTGAAAATAAAACCCGCAACCTTCTGGACATGACCACAGATGAAAAACCCGATCAATTCCGTAAAATTCTTCCTAAGAATCTGGCATTGACTTCATCGGCAGTTGCCAAAGTCGTCATGGAGTATCGTTCGACACCGTGGTATGCGATTGTCTTCCCTGATGTAGTGAACAAAGTCGATGTGGATTCGACGCTGGTGTTTTCGCTTCTGTCTTCTTATCCCAACCGTGCTTTGACTTCCTACACCCATGCCGAGGTTTTAAAAATTACCGAAGCCGTGAAGAAATTCCGTGAAGAGCGCATGGCGATGTTTGCCATTGCCAAAGACTTCAATCCGGATCTTCTGTATCGCTTTGTCCGTAACGGTCTTTCCACCGATGTGCAATTTTTGACGATGCTTGAAAGTCATAACGTACTGTTTGATTTTGATGGCAACGGCGATATTGCCGCAGAACCCTTTCCGTTTAACATCGACAATCGTCCACCGATTGTCGATGACCAGGCGACGACCAAGCAGATTGATCAGAATGTAAATGAAATGGCAACCCTTCAAATGCGCGCCGCCGCCAGGGATCCTGACGGAGACGAAGTGTTCTATGCGTGGGCTTTTGAAAATCAGCCGATCGCCAGCGAGGATGGACTGGTTAAATGGATTCCCAATTTCGAGCATGGACGTTTGAATCCTTATCAAATGTCCGTCATCTTTTCTGACGGCGGCAAGGTCACTCGCATCAATTGGAATGTCTTTGTTAATAATGTCAATCGACGTCCGGAATACACTCATTCCTGCGCATTGGCGGCTCTTGAAAATATTCAATGGGTTTGTAAGATCAGCTACCGGGATCCTGACAATGAAAAGGTGTCTGTTTCTTTGGAGCCTATCGACGGCTCTGGTCCCATCACGATTAATGGTGCTGTGGCACCTGCCCAAGTTGATAACGTCAATGAAGTTGAATTGAGGTGGACTCCCACCAACAGTGACGCTTTGAAAAGATCCGCTACTGTTGCGCTCTCTTTCACAGATGAATCCCTGGGACTGACCGTGGGCACATTGAATCTTGCCGTATCAGAAAACAACTCTGCTCCTTATCTGGTTGATGGGGTTGCAGGAGCGAAAGTCGTCAATAATGATCCCTATGAGTACGACTACTGTGCCAATGAAGTGCCCGATGGTTTGCCGATTTATCGCTATTACTTTGATATCGTCGATCCTGATAATCTGATCACACCAACACCGTCACCTGGCGATGTGGTGTCGATCACCACTGCCGGAACGCTGAATTCGAACATGACCAAGGTTTCGGAAACAGCCATTGCCGGTGGTATCCGCTATACCTACGATTGGAAACCCACTCATGCTGCGAAGACGGGAACATTCATCGTTTCTGCCAAGGACAATCACGGGGGATTGGCTGCGGCAGTGACCTTAACCTTCACATCACAAGATCGAAATACCAAACCTTGCCTGGGTGGTGGTGATGTGAACACTACACTTCTTCATACATCGGCGGGCGCAAATTCCAACTATTCAAGTTCCGACCGTGACGGCGGTGCATTGTGGGTCGAAGCCTTTGGTTTTGCTGCCAATAACAGCTATGACATGTTGAAACTAGTTATGGACTGCGGTTCGACGCAGCCCATGTTGCTAAAGCAAAACATCACTCAAACCGAACCGACCTATCGTAAAAACTCGGGTACACTTTGTATTCGTGGTCGCTGGGAATCAGACTGGTGGGGCGGAGCTGGTTACGTCATCTTTGAACGCTCTAGTGTCAGAACGGGCAGACCGACGGCGGCAACGACGATCAAAAAGGGCACGGTTTTAACGTCAACAGTCGCCGGTTACGTGCAAAAATTTAAAACACATTACGATGTCGTGGTGCAGCCGCAGGACTTCTTGTTGTACGTTCCGGTCGTTCCGGAAACAACCGATGTCCCTGCCGGTAAAGTCACAGTTTTTGAATCTGCTAATCCAGGCGGCCTGAGTGTTACGAACACTGCGGTCATTGATTTGAAAGGGATGGTTACCTTTTCTCGGGCAACGGCCACCGCGGCCGTGACCATTCCTGCGGGTACTATCGTAAAAACCGCAGAATTCACCGGCACACCTTTTGTGAATAGTGTGAAGTTTGAAGTTCCGGGAGCAGTTATAATGCCGATTGGAACGACAACCATCACAGTACCGGTATGGCGACTGTATACAGTGCTTCCGACGAACTCACCATTATCTATTTCCTATGTGGCGCCTTCTGCGGATCAAGCTGGATTTCCATTCACTGCGAAGGCAGCACCGAATCTTACGAACTATGATGCCAATTCATTAAACGTTGAACCAAATTTTAATACACCAATTGCAAAACGTTTCACAGTACGTGCACTGGATGGTGAAAAGCCGACAGTAAATGCCATCAATGCTTTCGTGGACCCATTGCCCGCGGCGGCGGTAACCTTGACTGTAAGGAACCCTGCATCCTTTGATATGGATGGATTGGTAAACTTCAGTCGTACAAATACGACGGCAGCCTTCACATTGCCAGCAGGTACCAAGCTCATGACGACCAATCGCACTCTGTATGAGACAATGGATGCGGTTACCATGAATGCCGGTACTGCGACAGTCAATGGTATCTGGGTTCGACGTACCAACAATATCGGATCGCCGGCGCAGCGAACGGTGACTTATTCTTACTCCCATTCCAACGTGGTTTCAAAACTGATCACCGATCCGATTGTTCAGGCTTCCGAAGGTGTACCGCTGACCAATGGGGCTATTGAGGTCTCGGATAACTTCTCTGAGATTCCATCTCCTTTTTATGCAGTTACAAACTATTGGTATCCATATGATCGCAGGGATACTTATTCCTTTAATCTTTCGGTATCAGGCACAGCCCCGACAGGGACTTGGGACTTGTGTCGGGATCCGGGTAACGCGGGAACAGCCTGCAGCAACCGTTGCGTGCCAGTCAGTGGATCGAATTTCCTGTCTGTTCATCCAAGCTCGGGTCGCAAGTATTTTAATACCAATAAGTGTTATCTTCGTTACACACCAGTGACCGCGGATTTGTCGGGGACATTCTCGTTCAAGTTGACCGTGTACGAAATCATGAATAAAGGAAATCCTGATACCTGGACATCGCAGACCAATTGGACCACCAACATCACATTGGTGGTAAATGAGATCAATCATCCCTCGATCTTGACGGATGCCTCATTTAATAACCAGGCAGCAGGCGTGGGAGCGTCAACCAGCAATCCTATAAATCTGGGATCTTTTGATGAAGGTATCGCTGGCTACTACAATATTTATACAAAAGATACCAACAAGGGACTTGAGTTAAAGACCACAAATTTTGAACTGGAACCGCAGGTGTATGATTTGAAAACCAGCACCTGGGTGCCGCGGCCCGCGGGGCTCGGTGTGAGTGTTGATAAAGTCGAGGATTTGACCGCCGCCGCCGGTAGCAAAACCACGGCCAGAATTTCGTGGATGCCAACAGATCAAGAGTCAAAACAGTTTTCTGGATCTGCAGGTTTTGTCGTCAAAATGAAAATTTACGACGCAAAATCCTCGCCGGATTTGACGCAGACAATTTATGGTTATTACAAAGTTCGCGTCACCAATAAAAATCAGATTCCTTCCATTGGACAGATGGCTCCTGACAATCAGGTGCGGGTATTTGCAGATACCTACGTGAAGAAAGAATTTTATCTGTACGACAACGACGCCTACACCCCACAGGGTGGATCGTTCTCAACTCAGCTTTCGATTTGTCGCGACAGCAATGGGAATCCATTGCAGCATGCAACCCTGGACCCGGGTTCAGCAGATCCTTATATCTGCCATGCGACGACGACGACTTTTGCCTCGGAAGTGGCAAATTACGATCCGGCCTACGTCAACAATCGCAATGTGAGCCCCTGCTTCGTGAGTAACGCTTTAAATACGGATCTTGCGATTCCGAAATTCACCCCGGTGGGTTCACCAGAATTGAACGCGGGGATTCTTCGTCAGAAGTACCAAATGGAGTGGTGCCCTCAGCGTGGTCACATTGGTGTTTACTCTGCCGAATTGAATGTCAGCGACAACGGGGACGTGGATCGTGACAGTGTGGCATTGGCTAAAGCCTTAAGTTCATCACCATTGCAACTGACCATCGTGGCACCGGTATTCCTATTGAGTCCTCGCGTGGATATCAATAATGTTCCGGTACACTATATGCCGCAAGCGGCAGCCAGTATGAACAGCTACCCATTCCGATATGAGGTTCTGGTTAATAATTCGCAAAAAAACCCATTGGAATATTCCCTGTTAAATGCGCCACGAGCGTGTGGCGAATCCAATGGTGTTTGTATTGATCCGCTGACCGGTGTGATTTCCTGGATTCCTAATCATACAATGGATGTGACGCCGATAAATGGTGCAGGCAGTTTGGTTCGCGTTCAGGTCAAAGATACGGTGACAGGTGATTTGGATTCCGCGCACTTCTATTTAAAAGTTCAAAACGCGTTGTCTCCATTCGAGGAGTCTCCGGTCATCAATTCGGTGATTCCGTCGGGAGATTCGGTTCTGTTATCCGAAAAAACGACCTTGAGCTTTTCAGTCAGCGCAACGGATCCCAATACCAACGATACGGTTTTCTATCGTTGGTATGTGAATGATGTATTGAAATACGATGAAAGTTCGACCTTTGCATTCAAACCGTCAGACACGGATGGTTCCGTGGATATTGACGGCACTGGTCCCAAAACCGCCGGCGAATACACCGTCCGTGTGGACGTGACGGATGGGAACTATGTCGTGTCGCGCAGTTGGACTGTCAAGGTCAAGAATACCTACCTGCTTGGGGAATCGATTTTCGATTTAGCCAATGCTCGTCTGGAGGGACTACCAGCAACAACTCCGCAGAACGTGGTTTGGAGTGGTGAGGTCCCATATGGGATCGCGCAAGGAACTGGCTATCAAGATCACCTGATTATATATGGAAGCTACTTATCCGGAGCCTTTATCAAACACTTTCTGTGGGATCTGCTCAGTGTGAATGGCGTGGTCTCGAAGCCGAATGGAACCATCACCATCCCACCGTGGAATTTTACCGAAGCATTGCCATGGTTAAGCGGCACCTCCACCCGTCGAGTGGCGATCAATCCATTGGGTACGGGTTATGACATGTTGATGACAGTGCAACCAGCAAGGAACGGACCGTTCGGATTGACCACAGAGGCGTTGCATATACTGAATGGTGATTTAACCACTCTGACTTTGAGTGGTAATAACAAGTGTTCAGGGGATTGCCCAACGCAACTCTACACGAGTCCGCACTACTCCGACTCGCGAATCACAGCATCCATGGACTCGGCCTATGTGTTCTATGCTTCAGATTCCCAGACGGTTTTGCATTATGATTATCTGACGCCGGATGCGCCAAAAACCGTTTACAATTTTGGCACTGCGAAAATCACGGGCATGACATTGAATCGCGCCATTGATCGTCTTTATGTGACGACTCAGCAGACAACGCCTTCGGTAGCGCATCGAATTTTCGTATTTAACGTCACGCCAGCACGCAGTGGTGGGATTCCGTCATTGGTTGCGAATCTGTCGGTCTTTGATGGCGTTGCGGGACACGAGGACTGCAAGCCGTCGGATATAGTTTATGACTCCGTCACCAATCGTGTTTACGCACTCCTTAGTGGAACCGGGGGAGTCGTAACCTTCCCTGATAGTGCTTCCACGACGCCAACCACTGGCACTATGCAGTTTATTGGTGTGAACGAGCTGAATGCTTCGGTCTTTGATGTGCCTGGCGGCGGTCGTCGTTTGGCGATACGTGCCTCCGATCGACTTTTGATCGGAACGATGGAAGGGGCCAATCAGGTATTTACAATTGATCTGAATGATAACCGGGTTTATGTCAGCGCGGTTCAGGTGCCGATTGCCAGCATAGCCAGTTATGAATCAGGGCAGATCTTATTGATTAGCCGAAGTAAAGGAAAGGTCCTCAGAGCAAAATAGATGAAACGGATTTTATTAAGTCTAATGACGGCAACATGGATGTCTTTTTGCCTCGGTGAGCTGGCTGTAGCCAGCAGCTGGATCAACATCGACTTCATCAAAAAAAATGCAGTTCCCGTTCGTCGTGTGACGGACGATGTGATTTTTTTACCTCGAAGCAACCGGGTGGGCGTCGGGGAGCTGGTCGTCATTTTGCGTGTGCAAGGGGATGATGTCGAAGTAATCGCCCGTGGCAATGCAGAGACGGTTCAAAACAATGAACTCTTAGTGGTGATGGATGGCAAGTCGATCACGAAAATTCCAAAAGTCCGTGACCTGGTTGTCAGTTTGTCAAAATTAAAGCCGGCTCCGGAGGATCCTTTTTTCCCGCAACCGCCGGACAATCCCATTGTTGAAAAAGCGGACCCCTATGAGCCTGGATATATTGTTTTTGAAATGGGTTCCAATCAGGGGCATTTTGAAAGTCAGTCGCCGAATCAAGCCAACCAATACAAGATTTACGACTATAAATTCACCGAGATGCATTTTCTTTGGTATGTGGATATGTTCTGGCGTTATGGAATTGAATACCAAACTTCCAGTGCAAATATTCCCCTGCAGTCATATTACCGGGAGGATCGACCTACTACCGCCGAGGAAACGCGAATGGCTTTGCACTATCGCCTGCTTCCTGTTTGGAAAGAATTGCGTCCGACTTTGAAGTTGATTTCACTTAGCAGCAAGTTTGATACAACCAATGAGGATGAGTATGTCGTTTCTTCCCAGGCCTCGGGCATGGGCTTGGGTGCGAATTTTCATTATCTGTTTTCAGATAATCTGTTTAAAACAAAAAAGGGATTTGGCTGGGCTTTCAATCGAGTTTACTTCGATATGAACTATTTCCCAAGTTATTCGGTCTCCGATGGCGAGGTGAGCCGCGGTTCCAGTTCCTCCGGAACATTGATGGAACTGAAGGTCGGGGCCACCGCTCTTTTCTATGTGCCGTTCATTCCCTGGCTGAAACGCTATTCTGTGGATGTCAGCTATGGGATGTCGCAATCTCAAGTTACGTTTTCCGGAGATGTTAAGAATGCAACCGATGGGGCTTACGATATTCCTCCGGGACAGTCTTACAATGAAAGTCAGTCATACATTAAGATTATGCTGGGACTGCGCCTGGATGATTTTATCAGCAATATAATGAAGTCGAGATGATATTGAAGACGATTCTATCTTTTTATTTAGCAGTGTTTTTCAGCTTGGATGCTGTGGCGTCAGAGGCCTTGGATAAACTTGATTTCAACCCGGTCAATGTACCCGTGACAGAGCAAGGCACTGCCGACCTTAGTGAGTTGGAAAACCATCCCACACCATTGGTAGAGTACATCATCGACAGCTCAGGTTCGATGGGACAGATTCTGACGGGCAAACAAACCAAAATATTTGTGATGAAGAAGCTCCTGTCCCGATACTTGGTGTCCCAATGGACCGAAAAAACCTCCAGTGGAATGAGAGTGATCGGCTCCCGGCGCAAAAAAGATTGTAAGGACAACTACCTTGCCATTCCACCGGGAAATTCCAAGTTGGGTCTGATTGAGGGCACCGTGAAGGGCATGGATGCCGTTGGCATGACACCACTTTATGACTCGATGAAAGCCGCCTACCAGGACTTGGAAAAATATGATGGTCCGAAGCGGATTGTTATTTTCACCGATGGAGAGGAAACATGTGGTAAAGACCCATGTCAGCTTGCCAGAGAATTCAAAAACAAGAATGTCGATGTGAAGTTCTTTGTGGTTGCTTTCGGTCTTCAGGGACAGGAGGACACTCTGAAGAAGCTGCAGTGTATCGGCGACATGCACCAGGCGGACAATGAAGATCAACTGGATGAACTATTTCAGGAACTGGACAAGAATTTAAATCCCAACAAGAACCTTTTTGTGGATAGTCCGGAACCTCAGGCTACGGTGATGCTGTTTCGGGCGGAAACTCCCAATGAAATCTATCGTCGCTTTCAGTCTTCCTACGGGATTCAGGTTCCTCCGGGTCGGTACTATGCCATTGTGAATCTGAAGCCCAAATACAGGTTTCAAGAGTTCGTGGTGCCACCAAATAAAAAGGTCACCTTGAAAGTAAAAGGCGAAGGACAATTCACCGCGAATTTTATCGATGGTCTTATGAAAGTTGAGCTTTTGAATAAGAATAGAAAAGTGGTCAAGCGATTCAACAGTGACACGACCGTCGGATTGCCACCTGGAAAATGGAGTCTGCGTTTTTATCGAGATCCATTTTATGAAAAGATCATCAATGACTACCTGATCGTTCCAAATGGAAAGTACGAGATAAATCTTGAAGAAGCGGGAGTTGCTTATGTTCAGGATCCCCTGGTGCGGGGTATTTATGTCTTTGGTAACCGAGGAGTCATGACGGGAAATCATGTTACGAACTTTCCGTTGGTCCTGGGTAAAGGGGTCTACGAGATTCGGGTGGATGACAAATGCGTATTTAAGGATGTTATCATGGGTTCAAATAAAGAAGTCGTGAAGCTTCAATGTCCGAAAGATAAGAAGTAAAAAATGAACAAAATAAAAAAACTTCCGCTGCTTATTAAAATTCCAATTGGGCTTGCACTATTTCTCTCGTTGATGCTGCTGTTCGTGACCGTGTTTGAAAATCTGCCGCCAAGTGCCGGCACACCGTTGCAGTGTCAGGTCAGGTATTCCGGAGCGCTGAAAGTCGGCGATCAGCCAATGGGATTGCTCACGCATATGTATCGCAATAGTGACGGACAGTTTGCCGTTGCTGGATTGAATAAAAACGGGGATGCCTGGCTGGTCGGAAAAATGGGATTCGCAGCCGACTACCAACCTTATTGGGAGTTGGACGGCCGGAATGCAAGTTCACTAAAGAACTCAGGCGATGCGAACTTTGAGCTTGCGGCAACCAGCGGAGAGTGGGCGTTCGTGCGTAATGGCTTGGGCCAGGTGGTGGCCGTCAATGTAGTGAAGAACAAGGTTTTGGAGAAATCCAATCTTGGACTATGCACAGGAACTTGGGGTGATGATGTCCGTATTCAACGGGTGAATCGTGACAATATCGTACTTACCAACTCCAAAGGTCAGGTTGGCTTCTATGATTTACGCCACTTGACGGACTATATTCCCAAGGAAGTGGGGCGTTCTCCGGATTTACTTATGGTGGTGGATCCTGACAGTGCTCTCGCTGTCGGACAATGTGCTCAACTCAGTGAAAACCGCAATGCCCGGATGAGGGTGGATGAAGGGTTGATGGGATTCACTTCCGGGATGAACGGAACTTTGAACCTGTACCGGGTTGCGCCAGATAAAATCGAGCTGAAACCGGTCACGTTGTCGGTGCCGAAAGAAGGCGGTTCTGATTTTGTCATCAGCAAGCAGGGTGTGTTTGGAGTCAAGGTGAGTGGACTCTTGGATCGCACTGAACAATGGAAGCAATACAAGTTGGCGGACCTTGAAAACAACCGAAAAGATCCCGCGTTTTTTATGACGGCGGAGCCTCTGGGCTTTCGCAGTGACTATGCTTTGGATGAGTCAAAAAATGGTTCCGGATATTGGATTGCAGAACGCTTTAAAAGTTACTACTTTTTTGACCGCTTCTTACTGACTCATGTTAATGGCGAAGGCGTGAAACAAAGCTACGAGATAGATGATCGACTTTTGAAAGAATCTTTATCAAAGCAGCAGGCGTGGGTGGTGTTGCCCGGAGAAAGACATTTGGTGGCGGCAAACCTGGAAAACGGAGCTGGATACTCCGTCATTGAGTGCAAGTAAATGATTACATGAAATCTTTTTGTGCAAGCTCAGCGGTTGTCTTGAATGCCCGGAGCTCGCGCTTTGCCGGGGCTTGCAGCTCCGGGGATCTTTCATCTTCTGACCAATAAGCTGTTTGTGGTGAGTTCGCTTTTGCTTTTAGCAGAGATTGAGCCAGGTAAGTCAGCTGCACTTTGGCCACTTCCAGATCTGCTCGTAGCTTATGCTCAGTTTGCAGACTTTTATTCCAAAGAACATTGATGCCTTGGATTTCGCGTTGGGCATCTTCCAGCCTTTGTGTGGTTTCGCTCAGTTTGGCAGAGAGGAATTCCACCTCATTGTGTGGAAGGGCAGTGGGTGTTTTCGTCAAAGTGTTCGTTGGTGTTCGGCGAGCTTCGCGGGTGATCAGTACGATTTCGACGAGGCAAATAGCGATAAAAACGAATGTAATGGCTGCTGTCATGAATTTCACCCTTCTCTTGCTCTTAGTATAAATCGGAACTTCCCATTCGGAAAAACCAATCATGAGAAGTTTTTGAAATCTAAGCCTAGGTACAGTTCAGATCTCACTCTGTTTTCACGATCTAGTAAGTAAATTTTTCGTATGAGCTTTTGGAGGCACTATGAACTTTGCGGGACTACTTGGATTGATTGCTGCTGTTGGTATTTCAGCATTTGCAATTATGGACAGTGCAAAGAATCCAAAGATATTTGCAGACCCACACGGTATCGCACTGGTTATCGGTGGTACCATCACTGTCGCTTTGATGAGCTTTAACTTTAAAAGCTTGTGGAGCGCCCTTAAAATTGTCACGCGCAAGTACTTCGGGCGCGAGCGTGCAATTAACTATAATGAAACCATTGAAAGAATCGTGACCCTGTCTGAAGCCTACCGTAAAGAGGCAAAATCCATTCAAGGAATGATGAAGCCCAGTGATCATCCATTTTTGAAGGATGGCGTGAACTTTCTGGTCGATTATGGCTTCAATTATGAAGAGCTGGACGAAATCATGCACAATGCGGTTCGCGGTAAGAAGAAGCGTGACGGTGATGAGATCAAAGTATGGCAGACGATCTCCCGCTTTCCACCGGCGTTCGGTTTGTTGGGTGCGACTTTGGGTATGATCTCCTTGTTGCAAACTCTCGGAGAGCCTGGTGCCCAGGATCGTATCGGTCCGGCGATGGCAACGGCCCTGGTGGCGACTTTCTATGGTCTTTTGACAGCGAATCTTATTTTAATTCCGATTGCAGAAAAGCTTTCCAGTGTTTCTCAGGCCGATTTGACTTTGCGTGAGATTATCAAGGAAGGTGTTCTGCTGATTCATGAAAAGAAACATCCCATGTTTATTCGTGAATACCTGAAGTCCTTCCTGCCACCGCAACAAAGACAAGAGGGCGAAGCAGGGACTGTGAAAAAGGTGGCCTAGATGGGAGCACGCAAAAACAAGCATCGTCGCCACTCGGATGACGATCATGAACATGCAGTACATCACGACGAATCCAACTGGCTGGTCAGCTATGCGGATATGATGACCCTGTTATTCGGGTTCTTTGTTTTGATGTATTCATTGTCACGGTTCGATAACACACGGTTTGATTTGGTTCGTAAAGAGGTGGCCAAGTACTTTGGTGGTAATATCAAGGAAATCAGCGCCATTTTGGAAGCCGAACAGAAGCTGAAAACAGCCCTTTTGGGCTCTGGTGAAATGAAAGGTGTTGAGATTTCAAAAGGATCAGACAACACCCTGCAACTTAAGTTCGAAGGCAATGTCCTGTTTGAATCCGGAGCGACCGAGTTGAAAGAGGCGGCTAAACCGTCCTTACGCCAGGTTGTGGCGGCGTTGAGATCCGTTCCAAGCGTCGAGAAAATCAGCGTTGAAGGCCACACCGATGCAGATCCAATGCAAAACACGGTGATCAGATCCAATTGGGAGTTATCGGCCTTGCGTGCAAGCTCGGTTGTCAGATATTTCGAGGAAAGTGGTTTGAGTTCCAACGTTCTTGCTGCAGTGGGCTTTGGTTCCTCGCACCCGATTGCTGCTGAAAAGGATGCTCAAGGGCATTCATTGGAGACCGGAAAAGCCGCAAATCGTCGCGTGGTTGTTCAGGTGAAACTGCTGGATCCGGAAGAAGCGTACCGTTTGCAGCAGCAGCAGTTTAAAAAGCAACTCAACAAAGAAGAGATCGAGCGCCAGAAGAAAGAGAACGAACTTCAGGACAAAATGAAGTTGGCGAAAGCTCGCTTTGATGAGGCACAGCGCAAGTATCGCGAGCAATCGGAACAAAAACGCAAAGAGCAGCAGCTGCAAAAACTGGAAAAACAAATCCAGGCCTTGGAAAACAAGACCAAGCAGTACGAGGAAAAAGCTCAGTAATAAGAAGTCGAAAAGACAAATGAGGCTCCAAATCCCGAATACTTGACTGACAGGTCATTCGAGGCTGAGGAGCCCTCTCTCATTGAAAGCTCAAAAGACAGTAAAGTGTTTGGCTTCAACGGATACTCAAATCCCGCCCCCAATATAAATTCGTAGACCAGGGCACTGAATGAGAAGGATTGATTCGGATCCGACTTATCAAGCTTATTCAGATTGAAGTTAACCGGAGTGAAGCTGGCAAAAGTGTACAGTCCAGGCCGGGACTTCTGAAGCAGGACTTCATCGGGACTGATTTCGTAAACTGATGATAACCCCTGAAAGTAGTAGTAGCCGCTGAGCCCGATTCCAGAAATTGGAGTCGCACCGTATTTGCTATTAATATCCAGAATATAGTGGACCCCCAGGCGCGAGTTCATCGATGGCACATCCCAAAGAAGCGTGGGCTGAATGGTCATCATCGAGCCTAATGTTTCGTCTTTCACCAGTTCGCCGGCAGTGACGGTCGTATTGAACATGGAAAGCTTTGCTCTGAGCATGGGAGCTTGAATTCCCGCTTGCGAAACAATGCCGAACAGTAAGATTAGGACCAAGGTGAAGAATGGTTTCATAGAATATGTTTTTTTCCTCTCTGCTTAGGAGAATGAAATCTGTGGGCCACTTCGTCTAATTTCGCATGTCATGGAGGATATGGAAATGTTTCTGAGACAACTTAAAATGTTGTTCCTTATTCTGTTGCCGGCATTTATTTCTGCCTGCGCCGGAAAGTATTCCATTAAATCCTATCCTCAGGGTTCAAAGATTTACATCAAGGATATACAAACCAACGAAAAAAAACTACTGGGAATTTCTCCGCTGAATATTCAGGAGGAATCGAAGCTCGGTGATGTTTTCTTTTTGATATTTGAAAAGCAGAACTATCGCACTAAAGAAGTGATGGTGAAAGTGAATGAAGGCGAAAGTATCGCTGTGCAAGCTCGCCTGGATCCGTTGTCTGACGAGGAAAAGAAAGCGGAAGAACTGGCTAAGAATGATGAAAAGAAACAGGATCAACCTCCTAAGCCTGAAGATAAAAAAGATAAAAAGATGGATGACCTGCTGGCAGAGCTGGCTGAACTGAAGTTGCGAGTGGCTCTTTTGGAAAACACTTCCTCCTTTTATAAGGATGCATTGTTTTCGCCGCGGTTATCGGGAGGAATGCCAACCCAGGATCGTGATCGCAGTGAGAAAGTCGTCGGACTTATTTTTCAAGGTCAAAAAGCGATCATGAAGGGTGACTATCAAAAAGCGTTGTTGGAAGTGGATAAGGCAATCACGATGGACGAATACTCCAACAATGCCTGGTTGCTTAAAGGTTCCATCAAATATTTGCAGAAGGATTTCCAGGGCGCGAAGGTGGCTTGGGAGCGTTGTCTGAAAATTGATCCATATAATAAAGTCGCTTATCAATACCTGTCTGATGTTTATAAACGTCTTGGCATGGAGCCGTTGCCAAAAAGTGGTTCGGAGATGAGATATCCAGCTTCAAATGTTGAGATCGAAAAGCGAAACAGAGAAACACAGGTAAGATGATGTTGAAACTGTGGGGGATTCTGCTGGTACTTTTCATATCGAGTCCATCCTGGGCGTATCTGACGTCTGATTGGGATGTAAGTATGGGGCTGACCAGCTTACAATATGATTTCGCGCGTTTGGAGAGTGCCAAATCGCTGGAATCCTCCACCACGTTGGAAGTGAATTACAGTTTGAATAATCCTTCCATCAATACCGCGATGACTTTGTCCTTCATGGAAATCACTGAGGCGGCAGGCTTGCAAATGCCATTCACTCGAATTGCCGTGGGTGCCAGATACTATGTTCTTGGTGTTAATGGCATGCGAACTGTATTGGACAGCAGGACTCAAGCAAAAGTTTGGCGATCCACTCCCTTTGTTGCGATGAACTTCGGTCTCAGTAATCTGGCTGTTGATAAGCTGAATGCTTCCTTACTTGATGTCAGTTTGCGGGGTGGTGTGGAAATTCCGATGATGTCCAATTTGCTCCTGGTGGGGCAAGTGTCTGTGGGAACCAGCTTAACCAGCTCCAGTGATGAAGACAGTGTGAGTTATCAATTTATGAATCTTTTCGCCGGCCTGCGCTTTGTTGGCTTTGAGTAATTATGAATAAAGCAAAAGTTTTAGTATCTGGAATTGTTTTGACTGGTCTTGCTGGAATTGGTGGCTACTACTTAAACAAAGCACGGACATCCTCAAAAACGGGCGTGGTTCACCACGATGGGATGGAGATTTTTAAAGCGGCACAGTTGAATGCAGGAATGCAGTTGAAAACGCACATGGACTCTCCTGTGGGAATAGCCTGGAAAGCAAATGACTTTGCAAAGCTGAGTTCCATGTTTGGTTTACAGAAGTCTGTCGCGGAAAACGCATCGTTCTTTCAAGCCAGCATTTATGTTCTTGATGTGACCAAGATGGACTGGAAACCCGATGAAAAGAAAGCGTTGCAGGAACTGCAGTCTTCTATTGCTGAATACATAATGGCGAAACGGGAACGACCGGCATTGGGACCGGAAGCCCAGGCATTAAGCTATGCCTCCAAGGTGCTTTTGAAGTTTGATTCCCTGCCAGAAGCAGTCGTGAAGAAGATGTCCGACTACTACTCGGTGGCAACATCTGAGGGTTTGCGAAATCAGCGTGATATCGTTGGGGAAACCTTGATGCGTATCAGCCCCTTGCCTGAAAAGGGACTTAAGATCATCCGCGAAAAATTGAGATCCAAGAATGACCCCTATCAGGGAATTGTATTGATTGGACAGATGCGGGACGCTCAGGCCGCGGCAGGACTATGGAACGAAGTGGCTGTCGGCTTCGAATCCTTTCCTTCACGGTTTCAGCCCATGATTTTCAAACAACTGGTGATACGTCACTCTATAATCAAATCAGATATCAGCGGTCATCTTCATCAGCTTTTGAAGTATTCCGGTCAGGTGGAGGAAGCTGATGATGCATTTCTTGTCGGAGTTCGGGAACTGAATATGACAGACAAGTATCGCTCGGAAATTCAACGTATATCCAATCAGACCCGTTATGCCGCGACAAAAACATTGGCGGTTTCGTTATTGAATAGTTCAGGAGGCGCGAAATGAGGCACGTTATTTTAGTACTCTCGGTTGTTCTGGCTTCATGGGGAGCGCAGGCTCAGTACATCGAGGAAATCGGGTCACTGGAAAATCTGTATGAAATCAGAGCCAGATCTGTATTGAATACGATCCTGCGTCCAACGGAATACACGGTGGTGGTATCTGTGGATTTGGATCGTGATGAACAAAAGCTTAAGGAGTTTCATAAAGAGGCGGAATTGCAGTATCTGCCGGGAATGCCCATGATGGGTGATGTTCCGGTGGCTCCGATGGCGGCCAATAAACTTCATGAAATGAAGGCAAAAACTGAAATCAGTGTGGTCTTGTCACGCAATGTATCCCCTGAAGTGGAAAAAGTGATTCGGGATTTGCTGGTTTCCAAATTGCATTTGGATTCGGCTGTCGGGGATTCGGTGGCCATTCGCCGTATCGAATTACCTTTGGATCCGAAGGTCGAGGAACCACCAAAGCAACTTCCAGAGCTTACTTGGAAAACGTGGGTGCTGGTGGTGATTCTTTCGTTGCTGGCCCTTGCGGGATTGATGTTCGGTTTGTGGAAAAGAAAAACCGCTGATCCGAAAAAAGAGATCAACGAAAATCACGAATATGCCCACCAGGAACCTTTGCCACAGGCGGAAAAGGAACCTGTTACAGCAACTCCAGAACCTTCGGCGGACGTGGTGCCGGCGGCGGTTTCGGCCAAGCCAGATGAAATGGTCTGGGAGCTTGGTTTGGACAGTGTTCGTCAGCACGTCATTCAGATTGGAACACAATATCCTCAAATGGCGTCGCGTGCGATCGCCGAGTATTGTCTTGAGGGGGCTGTTGAAAACACCACTTATCTGATGGACTTTATGGGATGGGATACAGCAAAGCATTTGTTTGCAGAAATCCCCGCGATGGCCTGGGCGCGAATGGGACGTTCGGTGAAAGAGCGAAAAGCTGATCCGACGGCAGTACAAATCGAGACCGGTGTGCGGGAAACCTATCGGGCTTTGCTGGGCAGTTACATTGAACATGAAATGGCTGAAGATGAAGCGGGACCATTCAACTTTATCCTGAAGCTTCGCGAGGACCAGCGTTCACAAATCCTGGAAAAGGAAAGCGCCAAGAACATCGCCATCCTGTGCCTGCATGCTCCTTCCGAAGTGACGGCTGGAATTCTGGCCAGCATTGATAGCGAGAAAAAAGTCAGAGTCATGGGAGAGCTTTCCCGAATAGAAAAAATTCCGCATGATGTTTTGCAGTCAGTGATTCAGGCGTTTAAGCAGCGTGTGAGCGAAACTCGACTGAAGCCGGAACCCAAAGTACATGGTGCCACTGTTCTTGCAAAAGTTATCCGTGGCATGAGTCCGGAAGAAGAAGTGAACATGTTGACCATGTTCGCAGCTGAAAATCCCGAAGAGCTGGAGAGAGTGCGTCGATCGATCTTAATATTTGATGACGTGTCCCTGGTGCCTCAGGACATTCTTGCTGAAGTCCTTGGACTTTATGAAGTGGAAGCACTTTATGGAGCCTTCTTCCGCACACAGCGAGCGCTGATGGTCGCAGCCCTCAATGCGCTTCCAGAGAAAAAATCAATGATCCTGGAACGCGAATTGAGCGATATGCCAATGATTCCGTCCCAGAAACTTTCAGCTGAAACTCGCCGAAGCATCTGTCAGCGAGTTGAGACGGTTTTGGAATATCGTTCGATCAGCATGACCGATCTTATTGATGGAGCTGTGAAAGTTACCAAGATTCGCGCAAATGAAGGCTGACAAATGTGATGTCATCGGGTTGTTCGATTCCAGTGGTGAAATCGGCAATCCGTTTGGCAATTTGGTCGTGAATACCTCGTTGTGAGCCTTTCGTGGATGCATCCGCGGCAAGTTTAAACACAGTTCTCTCTGCGAAGGCCTCGCCCTTTTCATTAATTGCATCGGTCAGACCATCTGTATACGCAAACAGAGTTTGTCCTGTTTTGAAGTCCACAGAAGCCTCTTCATATGCCGATGATTTTTCGTGCCCCAGCCTTTTTCCATTCACATCTCCTAAAAGAGTGATATCGGACTTTTTCACCTTCCGACCTTCTTCGGTCAGCGGCAGAAGAAGGGGAGGTTCGTGGCTGGCATTTGCATAAGTCAGCTTTCCGCTTTTCAAATCCAAGGTGGCGGCAAAAGCGGTCATCATTTTTTCACCTTTGGCGACGTCACAAAGAACCTGATTGATTCGGGTCAGGGTTTTACCCGGGCTCCAGACTCCTTCTTCAACTGTCAGGGAAAGGATGGAGCGAGTGGCTGCGGTGATAAGAGCCGCGGGAACACCGTGGCCGGTGGCATCTCCGATGAAAACAAAGATCTTGTCTTCAGTGCAGTTGTGAAACCAAAGATCACCTCCGCATTCGGAGGCGGGATGATAGTAACCTTTGAGTGAGTACGCATCCGTTTCGACCTTCATTTTGGGTAGCAGTGTGGTTTGGACTTCCTTGGCCGTCTCCAGCTCGGCTTGCATGCGAGCTTTTTCCTGTGTCTGCTGAAGAAGGCCCTCAATTTTGCCCTGCATGGAATTGAACACCTTTGCCATCTGTCCGATTTCGTCATTGTTGGCAATTTTCAAAGGTTTTGCAGATCCGTTCTTGGAAAACTCATTCATGGCATTGTTTAAGCGCAGCAGATTTTGGGTCAGGCTGTCGATCGATATGAATACGGCAATCAACCCGATCAGCAAAATGATGAAGCTGGCGAGCAGCGTTTTATTCATGATTGAATCAAGTACCGAGAAAATGCTCTTCTTATCAAAGACCTCGAAAACGAAAACATCCAGATAGGGGAGCTTCTTAAAAGAGATAAGATGTGGTTTCCCGTCAATTTCAATGTCTTTCACGCCGCTGCTATTTTGTTGAAAAATACTTTTAATGCTTGGGGTGACGCCGCTTAATTCGGCCTCCATGGAAGCGGGGAACCACCATTGTCCGACTTTTTCATTGTAAAATCCGGCCTCGTTGCGTGCCTGAAGATTCTTAAAAAAGGGGAAGGTTAAGTTCGCATAAACCCGGAATACCCCCTGGCGAAATAGCACGCGCAGTTTGTTGGGGGACTGCACATCGCTTTCCACAATCATCTCGTTCTCGGTTAAAGCGGCCAGTCGATTAGAGACACTTTCCGGGGTGGAAATATGTGTTCCGAGAGCGTCCATTAGACGCAGTGGGAAACCATCTTGTTGGATGAAAATGGCAATATCACCCCAATTTTGGGTTGTCGCCAAAGCTTTCACCTGGGCAGGGAACTGCTGTGTGGAGGCATCAAAAAGTTGAAGTGCGGAACGAACCCGGTCAAAACTTGTTTGGAAATCCTGATTAAAAGTTTGGCTGAATCCGTCAACTCTCTCGAGGGCATTGGCGTAGACGTAGGATCTTTTATCAGAGAGAAAAGTCTCGCGATTTAGAAAGAAGATCGTGCCCGAAGAGACGATCAAAAGAATAGAAACGATCAAAAGAAATTTAACTTTTAAAGACATCCAGATTCTCCGCAGGTTCAAATAGGGAACCTTGCAAAGCCATCATGAAAGATCATTGTTCTTTTGCAAATAAAAAAAAACCCACAGTTTTTCCAACTGTGGGCTTTTGAAGCTTTAATTTCGATTAGAAATTACTTCGCTGCTTTCAAATGACGGTCGATGATGTCTTTGAATTCAGAGAATGGGTATGCGCCACGAAGGGATACGCCATTGATCAAGAAGCCTGGAGTACCAGAGAAGTTGAATTTTCTAGCTTCTTCCATGTCTGCATCTACGATCTTAGTAACTTTTTCGGATTTAACATCAGTTTCAAGACGTTTCATGTCCGCGCCAACTTTTTTAGCAGAATCTTTCAAGAAAGCTTCTTTTTTAGTGCGTAGTTCGCCTTGGTTTTCGAAAACGATGTTATAGAACTTTTCAGCTTTTGCATGGTCTTGCATTGCAATAGCTTCGAAGTAACGAGCTGCTGGCATTGCAAGTGGATGGAAATCCAATGGCAAGTGCTTAAGAACAACGCGTACATCTTTAGGGTAAGCTTTCATAACTTCAGCAACAGTCGCGTGACCTTTCGCGCAGTATGGGCACTCGAAGTCTGTGTATTCAATGATAGTTACTTTTGCATCTTTAGGCCCAAAGATAACGCGGCCGTCTTCGATGTTAGGTTTCAAAGGACTTGCGAACTCTTCGTCACGCTTTTTGCCTTCTTCAGCCATTGCTTTTTCTTGAGCTTTCTTTTGCGCACCTTGAGCAGCTTTGTTCACCACTTCGATGAATTGCTCAGGGTCTTTTTCGATTGCTGCGAAAACGATGCTTGGATCTTTTTCTACTGCTTCTTTAAGTTGTTTTGCAGATGGAGCACAGTTCACTAGGGAAAGTGCCAATGCAGAAACTGCTACTAGTTTAAATGCTTTCAATGTCGCCTCCATAAAGGATTAATTTGTTAAATCTCAAAAGCCCTCCCATTGTGCCATGTTTTTTGACTGATGGAAGGAAAAAAACCCGCACTTTAGTCCTGTACCCAAATCTTGCCATGCTGCATGAAGTGATTGGACTTGCGTGAAGTTTCCGTGTGTTTAGACTGGAAACTATGAAAACAACAAATTTTATTTTAGCAACATTCGTGATCGCATTTTGCATTAACGCACAGGCTGCTCTGATTGCCAATTACGCAACTCTGGCCACCAAAGATCTTGATCAGATGAATGAACTCATCAACGAAAAGATCCAGGAGTCCGAGGAGATGGCAGATGAGAAGTACATTCCTTTGAAGGAAGCCCTTCAAGCCGTGTTTTCCCGCCCGGATGGCACCGATGACATGATTGATAAGGTTGTGGGTCCTTTGCGCACCAAATTGGACGAGTTGGATCAATGGGAAAATGCCATGACGATTCTTGTGGATGAAGCGGTGGATGCTTTGAAGAATCCAAAAGGTGTGAAACCTGTTGTTCAAAACACTTATGCTGTCTTTTTGGAAAACTACGTTGCAGAAGCAAAACCTTATGCCAAAAAAGGTGGTTTTGAGCGCAAGCTTCTGGAGAAAATCCGCGACGCAAAAATTGAAATGACCAAAGAGGCAAAAAATGAGCGCAGCCTTCGTGGCATGAAGGTGGGGGATTCTCCATCATCTTTGGCAAAGCGCGTGCTTGAACAGAACCCTTTGGAGCGCCCAGAGGCGCCTAAAGCTGAGAAGAAGAAAAAGAAGTAATCACTCCGCCGGTTGAATATGAAATTCCCCTCGGGAGTTCGACAAAAACCGGCAAAATTTTCCCTCGACCGGACTGGCCTCTGGTACTTTCTGACCAGAGACCAGCGTCAAACAAAAGACCTCCTCAAGTCTCCGAAAATCGCCTCAAATTGACTCAAGTTCTAACGAACTCCTACCGATAGAAACAACAGGTAATAGGGGGCAGGATGCTCTCCGCTTTGATCTCGCAAATCAAGGTGCAAGCAGATGGAGGATTCGATGTTTCTTCAAGGCGATTTGCAAATTATGTTTGATGCACTATACGCAGTGGGTGCTATTGATCCGGTTCTTAAGCTCGATTGGGCTGAAGTAACCAAAGAGATGATGGCCAATCCCAATTTGCTGAGTGATGCATTCCAAAGCATTAATGGCTGCCGTGGAAACAAAGACCTTCTTATCCAGAAGCTGCACATGATGGATCAAAAGTCCGTAAGTTATATCGCTATGGAGGTCGCTCGTGAGTTTTGTGAATTCCAAGACCGTAAAGATTTGCACTAGTCTTGCAACGGCATTTCTGATCACCAGCGTGGCAAATGCATGGGAAGTGGATTTTTCTCGTCGTCAGGTTGATTTCAACAAAGTGACGAATGAGGATCGCCTGCCTGCAAGCATCAAAGAAGATCAATCCGTCAGCATTCTGGGTAAAGTGTTCGACTCTGTCGAGCCGGCTCAGGATATCGTTATCATGAACACAGACAAGGGCTTCGTGCCAGAGACTGTGCGCTTGAAAAAGGGCAACAGCTATCGCATTCACGTGGTGAACGTGAACGGTAAGGAAAAAAACGTGAGTTTCGTGTTGGATGCTTTTTCTGAACATCACAACACGGTTTTTGGTGAACAAAAAACCTTCAACGTGATGCCAAAAACTGACGGAATTTTTTCTTACCAATGTCCTGAGACTGCGGTTCAAGGCAAATTCATTATTTATTCGGACACGAATTCTGCACCTGGTGGCAGAAAACCGGCGTCCAACTAACCTGATTGGTGCATCCATGTCGGATCAGTCGAACGTTTTCAAACAGACGATTCAACAGAACCTCGGTCCTGTTTTAAAGTACCTCGATGATCCGGGTGTATCCGAAATTCTTGTCAACGGTCCCCATGAAATTTTCGTAGAGCGCAAAGGTAAACTCGAGAAGGTGGCTGAAAAGTTTCCGACTGAGGATGACTTGCGTGCGGCTGTGAACTCCATTGCCCAATCGGTGGGTCGTCGTATCAATGACGAGAATCCACGACTGGATGCACGTTTGCCGGATGGTTCGCGTATTGCGGCGGTGATTCCGCCGATGTCACGCAAGGGAACGACTCTGTCGATTCGTAAATTTACCAGCACGAAAATCACTTTCAATGACTACATCAAAATGGGCACAATCTCAGAGGACGGCGCGCGCTTTTTGGATATCGCAATGTTCCTGGGAAAAAACATTATCGTGAGCGGTGGTACGGGCTCCGGTAAGACGACGCTGTTGTCGTTGTTGTGTTCGCGTATTCCCAAAGGTCAGCGTGTGTTGATCATCGAAGACTCGTCAGAGTTGCAGGTCGATTATGAACACTTGGTGATGTTTGAAACCCGCATGGCTGATGCTCAAGGCAAAGGCGAAGTGAGTATCAAAGACCTTGTGAAAAGTGCTCTGCGTTTGCGTCCGGATCGTATCATCGTGGGGGAGGTTCGCTCGGGCGAAGCTCTTGAACTTTTAAATGCAATGAACACCGGTCACAAAGGTTGTATGGGCACGGTCCACGCGAACTCACCGGAAGATGCTATTGTTCGCTTGGAAGCGTTAGCTCAGGGCGGGGACGGTAAGATCAGTGAGCGCGCTTTGCGCCAACAAGTGTCTTCCGCGATTGATTTGATCGTGCAAATCTCCCGTTACGGTGATGGCTCGCGTCGAATTGGAGCAATAAGTGAAGTTCGCGGATTCCTTCCGGATGGTTCGTATGACGTAGTACCAATCTTCGAATTGGGTCGTTTGGTGCGCCGTCCCGATGGAGCACTTGAAGGCAAACTAGAGTCCACAGGCAACGTTCCAACGTTTATGGACGAAATAATCGATAACAAGCTCCCTTTCCCAAAATCCAAATTCCAAAAAGCAGCCTAATCCTCCTTCGCCAAGGCTTCGGCGGGATAGGTTCACACGAACCCAAGACGCGATGCGCATCCAAAAGGTGCCAGGCGGTTTTTTGATGCGCGCTGCGCTAGTGAGTTTTGGTATAATATAGTTATTTCAATGGCTTTGCTTTTGGGCTAAGACTTTTTCGTGCACTTTAGTTGTAAGATTTCCAACTCAGTTTTGACGGTTCTAGAAGAGCAGGGTGAAGACCTTACGCCGCTCTATGAACAAGTTCATTTGTCAGTTGAACTGTTGCGAGATTCTTCTTACTGGATCAGCGCTCCGGACATGGAGCAATTCCTTGAAATGTGTTTGCGACTTCCACTCAAAAAAGATTGTGATGTGCTGACTCGTGCCGGACACAACGGACCGGAACTTCGTGCGTGGGGAGTGCTCGACAGCGTTCTGCGCATGATGCCTCGTCCACAGGAAATCTTTAATCAGCCTGAACAGTTTTTGTCGTACTTCATTTCTCCAAAACCGCCGATCGACAATCTTCGTAAAGACGAAGTCAGCATCTCTTTCGATCTGCCTCTTCCGGCAGAGCAGTATCCGTTGGTGACGACCTACTTGAAGGCGGCGTTTGAGTCGTTGCCAGTTTATGTTGGTCAACCCTTGGCGAAGTGCGAGTGGTCCGGCATTACTTTGAAATTAAGCTGGGCAACTCAGCAGCAGACAATCTTCACAGAAAACGAAACTGTCGGTCATCAGGTGAGTCCTGATTTGTTCCAAAGCTTGTTGAACGATTTGCAGCGCACTCAGCGCGAACGCGAGGATCTGCAAAAATACGTTGGCGATCTTGAAGACAAGATTCGTAATTTCGAAAAACAAAGACAGCAGCAGGTGGCGCAAGCTGAATCGGTTGATGTCGCTGACAGCCGTGGCTCATTGATTCCTCACGAAGGTGCACTGTCAAATTTAAACTTCGATGTGGAATCCCCGGCGTATTCGTTGAATCAGAACCTGGCCCGTATGCATGACTACATGGTGCGCGCTCAGCAATTGATCACTATGCTTGCTTCCCAGGGAAAAACAAATCCTGCAGTGAAGGAAGCGATGAGACGTGTGGACTGGGAGTTCGTAAAAACCGAATACCCACGCACCGTTTTCAATTCCATGGAACTGGTAAAAAAAATGAACTCTAAGCATTCCGAGAAAGAAGGTACTCATCATGTCTGAAATCATCAGTGTCGTAGCTCGTGAAATTCTTGATAGCCGTGGTAATCCAACGGTTGAAGTTGAAATCGGCACAGCAGATGGCAACATCGGTCGCGCCGCAGTTCCATCAGGTGCATCCACTGGTGCCCATGAAGCTTGTGAGCTTCGTGATGGCGACAAAAACCGTTACGGCGGTAAAGGCGTTTTCAAAGCCGTGGATAACATCCGTGAAAAAATCGCTCCAGAAATTCTGGGCCTTCAAGCGACTGAACAAGTTTACCTTGATAAAGTTCTTCGTGAAATCGACGGAACTGAAAACAAAACAAACCTGGGCGCGAATGCGATCCTGGGTGTTTCATTGGCTGCTGCGAAAGCCGCTGCTGCTGACGTGAATCTTCCATTGTACCGTTACATCGGTGGTTCCCAGGCTTGCCGCTTGCCGGTTCCTTTGATGAACGTATTGAACGGTGGCGCGCACGCGAACAACGGTCTTGATATTCAGGAGTTCATGATTGTTCCAACAGTGAACAATTCATACGCTGAATCACTTCGCGCTGGTGCAGAAATCTTCCACGCTCTTAAAAAGATCCTGGGCAAAAAAGGTTTGACGACGGCAGTTGGTGACGAAGGTGGCTTCGCTCCGAAGTTGGGCAGCAATCAAGAAGCTTTGGACTTGATCATGAGCGCGATCGTTGATGCTGGTTATGATCCAGGTCAAAACGTATTCTTGGGTTTGGATGTTGCTGCGACTGAAATGTACAAAGACGGCAAATACCAATTCGATGGCAGCTTGATCACTCCAAATGAACTTTTGAAAGTGTACCAAGGTTGGGCAGAGAAATATCCATTGATCACTATCGAAGACGGCTTCTCTGAAGACGACTGGGATTCATGGGTGAACGTCACTGCAGCTATGGGCAACCAAATGCAATTGGTAGGTGACGATTTGTTCGTAACTAATCCGAAACGTTTGCGTATGGGTCTTGAGAAAAAAGCTGCGAATGCATTGCTGGTGAAAGTAAACCAAATCGGTACTTTGACTGAAACATTCGAAGCTGTGAGCCTGGCTCAAAGAAACAAATACAAAACTGTGATGTCTCACCGCTCTGGTGAAACAGAAGACACGTTCATCGCAGATCTTGCGGTTGCGTTGGGTTGCCAACAAATCAAAACAGGCAGCTTGTGCCGTTCTGAGCGTATTGCTAAATACAACCAATTGCTAAGAATCGAAGAGGATCTTGGTGGTATGGGCGTATACTGGGATAAAGCCGCTTTCCGCTAATACCAGACGCTAAATTTTGATAAATAAAAAGCCACTCCCAGCGAGTGGCTTTTTTTATTTCCGGATCTGGACTACCCAGTAGCCTGAAGCAAATTTAGACTTTTTGTATGTCTTATAGTCGTTTTGCCGTAGGTCTTCGCCGTTTACTAAATCATCCTGGAAGAGTCGCATTTATCTGCATGATTATCTTCGGGGTATCTATCGTTTTGAATGGCAATCTATGGCGCCTATGGGGTTTGCATCGTGATTTTGATCGAATTAATGTCGAAATTAATGATAGCAAAAAAGCCACAGTGGCACTTACAGCACAGCTTAAGCAGGCCAAAGATCCAGCTTTTATTGAGCGACAAGCCAGAGACAAATTAGACCTAGCTGGTGAGCACGATTTAGTTTTCGTTTTTCCTGAACAGTAGATTAACGCGAGTAGTTATTTGATGTCGCTCCGGTATACTAGCAATAGTATCTCAGCTCTAAATACTTTTTATTTAAAAGTAATACCGGGGGGTTACCCTTATGATCGAAAATCAAAATGAATGGAATAGAGACAGTCTTCGCGCGCTTCGCCTTCGTCTTGGCTGGAGTCGCTCGGACATGGCTCGCAGATTAAAGTGTGCTTTGACAGACATCGAAACGTGGGAAGAAGGCAACGGAGAGTTGTTGTTCAATCCACAAATCAAAGGCGAATTGGCCTTGATCAACCGTCAAGCTGACGAGGCTTCTGACGAAGTTCGCTTCACACCTGCCTGTGAGAACGAGTGCGACAAGAATGCACTTTCTCAAGTGGATTTCTCTCGCGTCAAAGCGGATCTAGAGTAATCGAATAATCGACAATCAAACTCTCCCGTTGTAGGTTTTTTAATCTGCAAAACCGGGAGAGTTCTATGAAAAAAATCTACCTTATTGATGTCAGCTCGATGTTCTTTCGCGCCTTCTTCGCGATCCGACAACTGACATCCCCTAAGGGCATGCCCGTTAATGCCATCTACGGTTTCATCTCCATGATCACGAAACTCATGAAAGAGGAAAAACCAGAATACATGGTTTTCTGCTACGACCGTAAAGAGCCTTCATTCAGACACGAAATGTACGATGACTACAAAGCTCACCGTACCGAAATGCCTGAAGACCTGGCTGTGCAGATTCCTTATATCAAACAATTGGCCGATATCATGGGTATCCCGGCTTTGGAAATTCCAAGCTACGAAGCCGATGACATCATTGGAACATTGACCAAGGTTGGAAAAAAGAACGGCGTCGAAGTCGTGATTGTCAGCGGAGATAAAGACTTCGGTCAGTTGATCGAAGATGGCGTGATCCTTTACGACACGATGAAAGATCATCGCTATACCTCTCAAGGTGTTTTCGAAAAATGGGGCGTGCGCCCAGATCAGTTCATCGACTACTTGGCGATCGTGGGTGATACCTCGGATAACATCCCAGGCGTTAAGGGCGTTGGTGAAAAGGGTGCAATTAAGCTTCTTGAGCAATTCAAGCACCTTGAAGACATCTACGAAAACATCGACAAAGTTGAAAGCAAAAGCGTTCGTCAAAAATTGATCGATGCCAAAGACATGGCTCTTTTGTCTAAAAAACTGGTGACCATCGCGACAGAAATTCCAGTGGATCACGATATTGAATCTTATCGCTTGAAGCCGCGTAAAGATGAAGAACTGCGCGCGTATCTGCGCGAATTCAATTTCAAAACTTTCGAAAAAAACCTGTTCGGAGATTCTTCGGCGGCACCGGCACCGGCAGCTGCAGCGCCCATGACTTCGACAGAGGTGGGTAAGGCCTATTACTCGGCTGCAGCCAAACCGGCAGCGGCTCCCGATGCTTTGGCAACTCCAATGCTTGCGGATCATCAAACCAAAGAATTCACTGAAAAGACGTTATCCACAAAAGAACTCGCAGGAATGTTTGCTGAAGGACAGCCACTATGGGGTTTTCACGATGCCCGCGGTGTCTTCATCGGGACTGATAACGATATCATCGCTGTTTCTGATTCCGAATTCCTGGGCAAATTGACCGATACCTTCAAAGTTCAATGGAAGGGCTACGATCTTAAGGATTTGTGGCACAAAATTGGAGCTAAGAATCCAAGTGCCGAATGGGATTCGATGTTGGCAGCTTATGTTTTGAAGGCTGCGGACTCGTCTGATTTTTCCAAGATCTATGAAAAACACATGGGCGAGGCGTTGCCAGAGATGGCGTCACCTTCACAGCTATACAATGCACAACTGCACCTTGCAAAAACCTTGGATAAGAAGCTTCACGAACTTCACGGTGAAAAAGTTTACCGCGAGCTGGAACTTCCGTTGGTGAAAGTGCTTTTATCCATGGAAAATCTGGGGATCCGTATCGATACGGATTTGCTCCACAACCTTAGTAAAGAACTTGAGGGCGAAATCGCCGTACTGGAAAAACAAATTCACGAACTGGCGGGAGAGAACTTCAACGTCGGAAGTCCCAAACAACTGGGCGTGATTCTGTTTGAAAAGTTAGGTCTGCCTGCAGGTAAGAAAACCAAAACTGGATACTCGACAGGGGAGGACGTACTCGAAGCCCTTGATCATCCTATCGCAAAACTGGTTTTGCAATGGCGTGAGCTTTCAAAACTAAAATCCACCTATGTGGATGCATTGCCAGTCATGGTTCAGGAAAAAGACGGACGAGTGCACACAAGTTTCAATCAGGCTTTGACGACTACGGGCCGCTTATCCAGTACATCTCCGAATTTGCAGAATATTCCGATCCGTACGCAGCGTGGTCAGTTGGTGCGTAAAGCCTTCATCGCAAATCCGCGCATGAAGCTTCTTTCGGTCGACTACTCACAAATTGAATTAAGAATTCTTGCGCACATCTCTGAAGATCCAAATCTATGTAAAGCCTTCGCTGAAGACCTGGACATCCATGCGGCGACTGCGGCAGAGATCTTTAATATTCCTTTAACTGAAGTAAATGCAGAACATCGTCGCACAGCCAAGGCTGTAAACTTCGGTATCGCCTACGGGCAGGGTGCATTCGGTTTGGCTGAAACTTTGGGTATTTCCCGTACAGAAGGAAAAGACATCATTGATCGCTATTTCACGCGCTTTAAAAACGTGCGCGATTATATCGAGGGCACGGTTAAGATCGCTCACGAAAAAGGTTACGTGGAAACACTGTTTGGTCGTCGTCGCTATATCGATGAACTTCAATCCAGCAACGCCATGCTAAAAAAATTCGGCGAGCGCGCTGCCATCAATGCCCCGATTCAGGGAACAGCCAGTGACTTGGTTAAAAAAGCCATGATCGAAGTCCACAAGACGGTGCCAGTGCGCATGCTATTGCAAGTGCATGACGAATTGATCTTCGAAGATTTCGCAGACAATTTGGAGAAAATCACTCCGCAGTTGGTAAGCATCATGGAAAACGTGGCGACACTGCGTGTGCCTCTAAAGGTAAATTACTCCATCGGCAATAACTGGGACGAAGCCCACTGACCCGTGCGGATGAAAAAGGGCAAACTGCTTCGTTGTCGGTTGGCGCCTTGCTCTTCGGCGTACTTGGAGTACGCCTGCGTGGCAGTCGCCGCCCTCCGCCTCGCATTTGACCCTTTTTGATCCGCACTGGCGTTCGCGGTGCGGAGGATGGGGATGGGGACGGGTTGGGGCGAGCTGTGCTGGGTTAGCGGTGGCGGACTTCTACTACTACTTTTTCTTTGGCGATCTCGTTGATGAGTGTGTTGATCTTTTCGATATTTTCTTCGTCTAGGTTTGCGTCCCATTCATCTAGCAGAATTATCTTCTCGTTCATTTGAGCGATGTGCTTCAAGTGCTGTAGGATGTTTTGTCCTGTGGAGCCCACTTTTAGATTTGGAATATCGAATTGTGGATTGGCTGGCAGGTAGATGCTTTCTTCGACTTGCTCGTTGAGCATTAGAAGTAGAGTTGATTTGCCGCTGCCGTTGTTGCCACGCACTTCAAGTCTGCGGGGAGTTGCGTTTTCAATCTGTTCTTTGATTTCATTTGTTGTTTGGTAGTTCTTGTTCTCTACCTGAATCTGGTTTGCTTTAATTCGGTTGCAATAGCCAAGTTCAGACAATTTTGTACCTTCTGCCAGTATCTTGAATTTTGATTCAAAGCTGATCAAAGAGGCTACAGCTGTAAAAATACTTCTGAATGTTCCAAGCATGGTTAGTTGGCGGGGAATAGTTGCCAGCAAAGCAATCAGTACAGGGGCATTCCCTTGATTCTTGAATAATGTAAACACGATAAGTGACATCACCGGAAGGCAAGATACCAAAGTAAGAATCACAACCAATCCTTCGTACCATCGTACTGATGTTTTGGACTTCTCCAGTGAGTTCTTCAGCAGAGTATGCAGACGGCTTTTGTAGGTATTGATCTGTGGCGAATTCTTAAAGAAGATGTTTTCCCAAGAGGTTAGTAAATAGCTATTCAGGGACAGTTTTGCATTCTGCTCTTCTTCGAATGCAGTTGTGGCGCGTTTTTGCAAAGCTCTGAATGCGAAAAAGCTGATAGCACCGGATACTATGAACGCTGGGATAAATTGGGGATCTAAAACATAACCGATTACAAGGGCACTTAGAATAATAGACAAGGCATAGGAAAAAACATCGATGTAGACAAGCAGAATTGCCGCTAGATACATCTCTACTTCCGCGCCGATGGAAATCAGGAATGATTCCTTTTTGTCTTTTTGTTGCCAGAAGCTTGGCGATCCCGCTTTGGACAAAAGGTGCTCGTTCAGGTATTGGCGGTAAGCAGCAACCGTTAAGGTCGTGTCGAGTGGTCTGACGAAGTAGCCCATGGCTGGTGCTATCAGGTGAGTCAGCATTGCAAGTACGGCCCAGAAGGCGAATTGAACGATGTTTTCAATATTGAAGCCGGCTTTTGCCAAAGCAAATGTACCTACAGCAGTAATGAATTGTTGAATCAAAATAAGAGCAGCGATTTTTAACGCAAGTTTTTTATCGATGTAAGAGAGTGTTGTTTTCATAATTATCTTTCCTGAACAATCCACTCTGACATTACAGAGTACCTGGTCCAATTTTTCACTTTGTTAACGGAGTGCCAGTTGGTTTCATCCGAAAAGAACAGAATCATTCTATTTGGAATTGGCTCAATGATATGGGCTTCTTCTGAGCTTGATTTTTCATTTTCGTGGAGTAAAAGTTCTCCGCCGTTTTCCTTCTTCCAGTTCGGGGAAAGGTAAAGAATGCAGACCAACGATCGATACTCCACAGTGTCTGTATGTATCGGCATCGATGGACTGGAGTCATTCATGTAGCGTAGTTGAACCAGACTCTTTTGATTAATCTCAAGTTCCGCGTCAGCGGCGCTTTCCAAAAAAAGTTTGAAGTCTTCGCTTAGGAAAATTCGTGCCAGATCCAAATCGGGAGTGAACTTAAAATTCACCTCCCATAGATCATCCGGAAGTCGTTGAAAGCCTTCTTTGGAGTTACACATCGTTTGTTGGAACTTCTCCAGAGCGTCGAGAGGCAGAAAATTATCCACCAGGTAGTACGGCCATGGTTGACTGAATTTCAAAGCTTGTTTGTATCGAATTAATGTCGTTTCCATGGTCGTTCTACCTGTTTGAAGTTACTTTCCTGAGTTTGATGTGCTTTTTGTCTTCAGAAGGTCTTTGATTTCTTGAGGGATGCAGTTGTCATCGAGTTCGCGTTGAACACCATGGGCAAAAGCGCCTCTGCGGGAATAACTGATTGATTGGAAAATTTCGAATTTGTTCATATGGGATCTCCTTTGTGGAGATCCGTAATTGCAGGTCCGATGCCACGGATTTCGGGCATCAGATCAAATATAGGCGTGCTGAGGAGCTGCGGTAATTAAAATCAGGATTTTGTCTTAGAATTAGGAACCGGCGCTATTGAGTTTCCCAACCCACCACGCGGCCGCCTTCGAAGTAGACGAAGCGGACTTCCTTGCGGTAGCCCGAAGAGGTGGATGTCTGGCGTTCATAGCGCCAGCGTTCGTTTCTGTATAGTGGATTGCCGGATACATCAATGCCGACGGGCTCGCCCCAGGATTTTTTAACGTATTCCTGTGGCATGCCAATCGCGATGTCCTGGGTATCAACTAAGCCCTTCATTTCGGCCTTTGGAGCGGTCGAACGGCTCCAGATTTTATTCTTATTGATCCAAGCCTGGCGGCCTTCGATGGAAGGAATGGACAGGAATTCCATTTTTTCGGCATCGGATTCAAGCCAAGGCAGGATCCGGGAATACTGTTCTTTCTCTTTGTTGGAGTGAAGCTTGCGCTCCATTTGGCGGACTGTTGTGCGATCTTGGATGTCCTGAATGTCACTGGCATTCAAGTTCCCTGGATCCTTGCCTAATTCATAAGCTGTTTGGCGGGCTGAACGATCGCGCATGATGTCCCGGGAATCCTGGGTATAGTCCGAGGAACCATAGCCACTGGAGGCGGATCTTTGCAAATTTGTACAAGCTGACAATGAAAGGCCCAAAACTGACACTGCAAACAATACTTTCATGCGTGAACTCCTAAGGTTTCATTGTAGGGGATAAGGGCCTGTTTATAAATTGTTCTTGCGAGAGTTTTGGTTCTTTTCTTACAATCGTCTTGGGAGCGGATATTGGCAGAAAATGAAAACCAGACCAAAGTAGAGTCGCAAAAGCCTGAGGGAGCACCCGAAGAGGAGAGTTCAGAGGAACTTTTATCTTTGGATTCCTTGGATTCTATTTTGGAAAAGGAAGATCCGGAATTTGCCAAGTCGTTGCAGACGATCGGTCCGGATGATCCCTCAAATCCCATTGTCATTGAAGAATCCGATCTGGAGTACAAACTTGCTGATGAAGTGAAGTATTGGGAAAGACAGGATGGCTGGCGCAAGAAGCTGGTGAAGTTTTTGCCATTCATCCCGCGCATCAGTTACTTCATTCGCTTGCAGCACATGGCGCTGCGCCTGAGCTGGCGCAAATTCAAAGAACAGACAGTTCAGTTCTTAAAAAATCTGGGACCGAATCTGAAGCAGGGGATCGGAAATCTGATCGCTGGTTTGAAATCCTGGATTGGTAATCTGGTCACGACGATTAAAGGCTTTTCGATTGTTCAAAAGATCGGTTTGGCATTTTTAGTGGTGGCAACCGGCGTGGGCGGAGTGGTTCTTTATAAGATAGCCACCAACAGGCTGATTCCGGCACATGAAGAATTGTTTTTGCCGACACTCGAGGAGTGGGCGGATAAGAAGGAGATTTATCAGGCAGATCAAGTGGAGCCATTTTACGACTCCACTCGTGTCGCTCAGAATATTTTTAGCACGCAGCGAATTTTTGCCAACGTCAGGAAATCCTCACAGTCAGGCCCGAACCCGATGGCCGCTCTGGAGTTTTTCGTAGAGGGCACGGATGCGGATGTGGTCGTTGAGATCAAAGACCGCGAGCCTGAAGTGAAGGATTTGTTTTTAAGGACAGTTGAAGAGTTTACTTATGATCAACTGTCCTCGGCCGAAGGCAAACAGATGTTGTGCGAAAGACTTCGCAAAGAAATCAATAAGATCCTGACCAAAGGCAAAGTGCGCAGGATCTTCTTTAAAACGGCTGTGATTAAGCCTTAAAGTTATCAATCTGAATATTGTAGTACTTCAGGCGGTCATGCAAAGTCGATTTTGGCATGCCCAAGTCAGCGGCTGTTCGACGTTGATTGCCGCGATTCGCTGTCAGACGTTTGATGATCATTTGTCTTTCAATCTCCTTGATCACGGGAATGTCATTACTGACCTCAGCTTCCGCCGGCGTCAGCAGGGTTTTATCCAGCAGCTTTTCGATATGTTTTTCCTCGATGTGCTCGCGCGGATAAAGGGCTGCAGTTCTGCTGACCAGGTTTTTTAACTCACGAATATTTCCCGGCCATGGATGTTTTTTTAGACGGACAATGGCTCCGTGTGAAAAGCGCACCCGCATTTTCTTCGCAAACGTATATAGCAAGTCATCAAAGTCCTCCATGCGGTTTACCAACGCGGGTGGTGTGACGGTGACGACATTCAGACGGAAATAAAGATCTGAACGGAAAGCGCCCTGACGGATTTTTTCAGGAAGACTTTGGTGAGTGGCGGCAATGATGCGCACGTCTGTTTTGATATTCTTATCGGCACCGACGGGGCGGATTTCGCCGTTTTCCAAGGCGCGCAGAAGTTTTGCCTGCAGCGAATAAGACAAATCACCGATTTCATCCAAAAACAAAGTACCCCCGCGAGCGGCCTCAAAGGCACCTTTACGGTCCGAGATAGCGCCGGTGAAGCTGCCCTTCACGTGACCAAACAATTCACTTTCGATCAGGGTTTCACTCAAGGCACTGCAGTTCACGCTTAGAAAATTGGCGTTTTTACGAGCGCTGGCATTGTGCAAGGCTTGGGCAATAATGTCTTTGCCGGTGCCTGATGGTCCAAGAATCAAAACCGGAAACTCGGTGTCGGCAACATTGCGCAGACTTTGTAGTTCTTCATTCCAAACTTCGTTGCGGCTTTTAAGTGGGAATTCAGAAGTTGTTTGAGAGGATTCAAAGGTAAAGAAAAGTTCCTGAGTGCCAGCGCGGATAAGATCGCCCTCCTGAAGGATGGCTTCCATGATACGGGCATTGTTAACATAGGTTCCTTGAGTGCTGCGCAGATCGCGAATGTAGTAAGTTTGCTCGCGGCGTTCGATACGGAAGTGTCTTTCGGCGACGTCGTCACCGTGGATTTGGATCTGACATTGAGCGTCTTTGCCGATCGTCAGAAATTCGCTGACTTGATAAGTTTTCGGGTTTTCACCCATCAGTTTTAGAAAAGCTTGATTCATATTGGTTATCTCCTTGGTGGCAGTCCAAAAGCAAGGGTGTTGCCACCGTCAGCTCGATTTAAAATGACTCTCAGGGCAGTTTGGGACTTATAATGTACTGAGCCTAAGATCTCAGTCTTAGAATTGAGAATTGAGAAACTCCTTAAGAATTGGTAGCCTACGTTATGCCAAAACAGATCAGATTCATTAAAAGTGCAGTTGTCGAAAAGGACTACCCAGTCCATTCTCTTCCCGAAGTAGCCATTGCGGGCCGATCCAACGCCGGAAAAAGTTCCTTCATCAATGGTCTTGCGACCAATAAGATCGCCAAAGTCAGTTCCACGCCGGGTAAAACCCGCCTGTTGAATTTCTTTGATGTCGCGGCAACTTTTGTTTTGGTGGATATGCCAGGATATGGATTTGCGGCGCGCTCAGGTGATGAGATTCGCGACTGGCATAAAATGATCGAGACTTACCTCTCTGCTCGTGAAAGTCTGGCGGGATTGATTCTGGTAATGGATATTCGCAGATCCTGGTCCGAGGACGAAGAGCTTCTTCGTCGCTTCTCCGAAACTCAGGGCTTTCCTTTGGCCGTGGTTTTGACCAAGGCTGATAAAATGTCCCGTTCGCAAATGCTACAGGCGATTGCCAAGCTTAAAAAAGAAACCGGTTTAACTGCGGTGTTTGGAACTTCGGCGATCAAGAAAACCGGCCAGGAAGATGTCGAAGACTACATCTATAAGAACTGGATCAAATAGATGAAAATCGTCGGCGTCATCCCAGCACGATTTGCCTCGACACGTTTTCCGGGAAAGCCACTGGCGATGCTGCAAGGGCGCCCCATGATTCAATGGACTATCGAAGGTGCCCGAAAATCCAAATTGCTGACTGAACTGATTGTCGCAACAGATGATGAGTTGATCAAAGGCGCTGCCGAGGACGTGGGCGCAAAGGTCGTAATGACCGACAGCCATCTTCCATCAGGCAGCGATCGTATTCATGCCGCCATCAAAGGTATCGATTGCGATGTCGTGGTTAATATTCAGGGCGACGAGCCCTTGGTGACAGGCGAACTGATTGATCGTCTGGCTCAGGTGTTTGTCGATGAACCAAAGATGGACATGGCAACATTGGCTCATCCTATTTCTGAAGAAGAATTGCAGAACCCGAACTCCGTCAAAGTCGTGATGAACATCAACGATGAAGCTTTGTACTTTAGTCGCTTTCCAATGCCTTACTCCCGCTTGAAGGCGAATGAGATGGGCGATTATTCAGGATGTCTGAAACATATCGGAATGTATGCTTACTCCAAAAAATTTCTGAAAGAGTTTTGTGAGGCTCCGCAAGCATTGATAGAGCGCGCGGAAAGTCTGGAGCAATTGCGGGCCCTTTATTTGGGCGCAAAAATCAAAGTCGTACGTGTAAAAGAAGCCAGCATCGGGGTGGATACTCCCGAGGATCTGGAAAAGTTGGAAAAAATTTTAAGTCAGAGGAAATAATGGCAAAAAAATCAAATACCAAATCAACAGCTGTGAAAGCGACCAAGAAAACTGTCGCGACCACAAAAGTTTCAACTGCGAAATCCACTAAGACTTCACTGAAGCAAAAATTCATTTTTGTTACGGGCGGGGTGGTTTCCTCCATCGGTAAGGGTCTTACCGCGGCAAGCTTGGGTGCTTTGCTGGAGGCACGTGGACACAAAGTCACCATCATGAAATTCGATCCGTACTTAAATGTGGATCCAGGCACAATGTCTCCGTTTCAACACGGGGAAGTCTATGTGACTGAAGATGGTGCAGAGACGGATTTGGATTTGGGTCACTACGAGCGCTTTACATCTGCTGTGATGAATCGCTCCAACTCTGTTTCCACAGGTCAGATCTATGACACGGTTATCGCACGCGAACGCCGTGGTGATTATCTGGGTGGGACTGTGCAGGTGATTCCGCACATCACAGAAGAAATCAAAGCGCGCATTTATGAGGCTGCCCAAGGCAGTGAAGTTATTCTGGTTGAAATCGGCGGGACAGTGGGGGATATCGAATCCCAGCCGTTCCTTGAAGCCATTCGCCAAATGCGCATCGATGTCGGGATGGAAAACTCTGTCCTGGTTCACGTGACCTACGTTCCCTACATTGCGGCGGCAGGTGAGCTGAAATCCAAGCCGACTCAGCACTCGGTCAAAGAACTTCGTATGCTCGGTCTTCAGCCGGATTTCCTGGTTTGTCGCAGTGAAAAGCATATTGATGATAATCTTAAGGGTAAAATCGCCTTGTTCTGTTCAGTTCAGCCAAATCATGTCGTGGCGGCACAGGACAGTCGTTTCATTTATGAAGTGCCGTTGGCATTGCACAATGAGAAACTGGATGAGTTGATCGTTACCCGCCTTGGGTTGAAACCTCAGCGGTTGAATCTAAAGGGCTGGCAGAATCTTGTGAATGTTTTATCCAAGCCGGATGAAACAGTGAAAATCGGTGTTGTTGGTAAGTATGTCGAGCTGAAAGAAGCTTACAAATCCCTGCATGAAGCTTTGGTTCATGGTGGTGTTGCCAATAAAGCCCGCGTGGAAATCATTTATGTCGACTCTGAAAAAGTAACGGATAAGACGGTGAATTCTCTGTTGGGTAAAGTGGATGGAATCCTGGTTCCGGGTGGTTTCGGTACCCGCGGAGTTGAAGGTAAAATCACGGCCATTAAGTTTGCCCGTGAAAAACGTGTTCCTTTCTTTGGTATTTGTTTTGGTATGCAGCTGGCGGCGATTGAGTTTGCACGCAACGTGTGCGGAATCAAAGATGCAACCAGCCGTGAGTTCCATGCCGAGGGCAAGCGCAATGGCAATTTCGTGATCGACTCCATGGTCGAACAACGTGGCCTGGTGAATAAGGGCGGAACGATGCGCTTGGGGGCTTACCCGTGTGCAATCGCACCAAACACCAAGGCAGCCCAAGTCTATAAAACTGCAAATATCACGGAACGCCACCGCCATCGTTTTGAGTACAATAATAAGTTTAAAGCACTCTTTGAAAAGAACGGCATGATTGCTTCCGGTATATGTAAAGAACGCGATCTGGTTGAAGTTGTCGAGCTTCCGGACCATCCTTGGTTCGTGGCCGTGCAATACCACCCTGAGTTCAAGTCCAAACCACTTGAACCACATCCGTTGTTTGTCCACTTTGTGAAAGCCAGTTTGAAGAATAAGTAGGAATTGATTATGTCGAAATTAATCGAGCAAGCACTACAGGTTTTGGATGTTGAAGCACAGGCGATTCTGGCGTTGAAACCCCGAATCGGAGTTGAATTTGAACAGGTTGTGAAGCTTATCACTTCCTGCAAGGGCAAACTTGTTGTCACTGGTATGGGCAAGTCCGGCCAAATTGCGCGCAAACTGGCGAGCACATTCTCTTCGACAGGAACACCGTCCGTGTTCTTGCATCCCGCGGAAAGTAATCACGGTGATCTGGGAATGGTGACCAATGACGATGTGATTATGGCTCTATCCTATGGCGGGGAGTCTCCGGAATTTTCAGGAATTCTGAGCTTTGTCGCTCGTAAGGGAATTCCCTTGATTGCTCTGACAGGCAAGCCGTCTTCGTCTCTAGCGAAAGCGGCCCAGGTTACATTGAATGTGGAAGTGTCTTCGGAAGCCTGCCCGTTGGGGTTGGCTCCAACTGCAAGTAGCACAGCGACGTTGGCGATGGGTGATGCTGTTGCCATGGCTGTGATGGCCGAAAAAGGAGTCAGCTCTGCTGACTTTGCAGAATTCCATCCGGGTGGCAGTTTGGGGTATCGTCTTCTAACCCGAGTTAAAGATGTTATGCACTCCGGGGAAGCGTTGCCGACAGTGGGGTTGAATGCTCCATTGAAAGAAGTGTTTTCAATCATGACCCATAAAGATGTTCGCGGTGCTGCCGGCGTCGTGGACGAGAAGGGTGATTTGGTCGGGGTTATTACCGATGGTCAAATCCGACGACGTTTGGAGAAGTCCAACGATCCATTTACGGGGCAGGCTAAGGATCTGATGACCACAAGTCCAAGAACCATTGATAAGAACGAGCTCGCTGAAAAAGCGCTCTTTGTGATGGAACAGTTCCAGATCAATATGCTCTTTGTCCTGGATAAAGAGGCGTCGCAACCCCATAAACCGGTGGGCATTCTCCATGTTCAAGACCTTTTGAAAGCGCGTGTACGCTAATTAAACGGGGTTTCAGACTGAAACCCTTGTCTTATTTTCTATTGGTTTTCATTTAAATCCATGCGAGGTGACTTTTTCCCATGGGGCCGTTAAACCCTTGAGTAAGAGGCATTGTTTGGCTGTAAATTTCAGAGAAATACCCCCATTTGCGATTTCATTGGTCTTGCACCTTGCGGTGTTTGCGGGGTTGTCTATTGGTGCCTTGAAAACTCAGAATCCGGCGCCATTTGGTTTCTACAAAAAAGGTGGTCCGGTGGTGGTGGAGTTTGATTCTGCCCCGACGCAAGCCACGGCAGTCAAAAAAATCGCCACTCCCAAGCTTTCCGATGATGGGGAAGTCGCTATTGCTCAAAAGAAAAAACAACATCTCGAAGTGACACCTCCGCCAGCTGAATCTGCTGGAGCAAAAACTTTGGGACATGCTGATGGAAATCTGACTTCAGGTCCGTTAGGTGAAGCCACAGGCAATCGAAATGCTTCAATCAAAGAGCGCTACTTGTATGAGCTTCGCGTATTGATTGAAGGTCGCAAGATTTATCCTGTCACATCCAAAAGACTGCGCGAAACAGGCCGGGTGCTTGTGGAGTTTATCGTCGAAAAAGACGGCACGATCACGGCCGTGGAAGTGAAGCAGGGCACGGCTTTCAACAGATTGAACGAAGCTGCAAAAAGTTTGATTGCCGGCATAGGAAAGTACAAACCTCTGCCTGCTGAATTTGCAACATCATCTGCCAAGCTTGAAATTCCGATCGAATACTCTTTGCAGTAATTCACGAACAGGAATGTCCGTTAACATTCACATTTGAATGGTCCAGTTGGAAAAAAGGAAACACACTCTACCTCAGGTTTGTTGTTACCTTTAACTACTTTCTCTTCGAGTTGATATCATTCCCGACCAAATACCAGTGGGACAAAAGTCTTGTATCAAGGTGCGACACTTGCCCCCCTTGTAATAATTTCCCACAATGATTTCGTGGCAATAGAAATATCAAAACTCAAAAATATCAAGATGTTGGTGCTCGATGTCGACGGCGTCATGACTGACACGCGAATCTGGTTTGAAAACGGCGAGTGGCGCCGTTTTTATTCTATTCGTGATGGCGTTGGCATCAAACGATTGACAGAAGCGGGTTACAAGATCGCGGTCATCACAGGTACCAAGGCTGAAGATGTGCGCGCGCGCGTTAAGTCGCTTGGCATTCAGTATTTCTATGAAGGTGCTCTCGACAAAGAGCCTTCTTTCTTACAGCTGCAAAAGGATTCCGGCATTTCACCAAATGAAATGGCGTATGTGGGGGACGACATTTTCGATATCCCACTTTTGCAGGCAGTTTCCTTCGGCGCCACAGTTCCAGAAGCAGTAGATGAAGTAATTGAGATTGCAGATTACGTGACGAAGCGGCCCGGTGGCTGTGGAGCAGTTCGTGAAGTTTGTGATTACATTTTTAAATATGGGGCCTTTTCCTCAGGTAGGTAGTTCATGCTAAAGAATGGTTTGAAAGCCTTGATCATCATTGGTGCAGCTTTGTTACTGCATAAAACGGCATTCGCTGCCGAGTTGGTCGAGTTGCCAGTAGAAGAGCTGGCAAAGGAATCCGTACTCCCGGTTTTTGATAAATCGGTGAGCGTTAAAAACCGCCGTGTAGTCACAGCAGGCCGCATTGACGTGAATGCGTTTTATGGGCTGGGACTGACTGAACCGATTTACGACGTCAGTAAGTTTGGATTCTCGGCTTACTATAACTGGAACGAGGAAAACGCGATCGGTATTCTTTTCTCCAAGAATGCGACGGGTGTCTCCAGTTATGCGACTCAGCTCCAGGGTCAATTCAATCTGAACTACGACCAGGCTCCAAAACCTGAAATGACTTTGATGGCTGACTATAACATCAAGGTTTTCTACGGAAAAATGAGTCTGACCAAATCAATGGTTATCAACACCATGCTTTTTGGCTCGGGTGCCCTGGGTATGGTTAAGTTTGAAACCAAAGCAAATCCGGCGTTGGCATTGGGCATGGGACAAAAGTTTTTCTTCAATCCCAGCTGGGCCCTTCGCTTTGATTTGCGTCTTTATATGAATCAAGCGCCGATTCCATTCAATTCCGGATTGAACGGCGGCGGAACAGTTTCAAATGATAGTTTTAAAGAGCGTCTTACTTACACCACAAACCTCGATGTCGGTTTGTCTTACCTGTTTTAAGCGAGGCTGAAAGATGTTGAATAAAAAGCTAATCACTATTTTGCTTTTCTCAGCGATGCTGATTCCGGGTTTGGCAACAGCCCAGGATCTGGGTGGCGGTGAGGATGTTGACAGCTTTGAATCCGAAGTTGGCAAATCCGCACCTAGAATTGATAATTCTGCGGCAGCAAAAAACTATGATGACAGTCCTGATAAAAATACGACAGATTTCAAAGGTCTTGCGAATCTGGCGCCATTTCAGGAAATTTCGATTATCCAAAAAAGATTCATGCCTAAAACCGGTCGTTTCGAGCTATTTGGTGGCGCTACTGTCGTAACCAATGACCCATTCTTCAATACGATGGGTGGTGTGTTTAAGGCAGGTTACTTCCTGACTGAAACCTGGGGTGTCGAGCTGAATTACTTTGCTTTGACCACGTCAGAGCGGGAATCGACTCGTGAGCTTGAAGAGAACAATAAAGTTTCCACCGAGAGTTTGGCCTTTCCAAAATCGTACATGGGTGCCGACCTGATGTGGGTTCCGATTTACGGGAAAATGACATGGTTTAACAACCGTATTGTTCCTTTCGATCTTTATTTTTCCGGTGGTTATGGAATGACTGAGGTTTCCACTGGGGAAAGCGCAGGAACTATTCACGTGGCAGCAGGTCAGATCTTCTCTTTGACCAAATCTGTGGCGTTCCGTTGGGACTTCAGCTGGAACTTCTTCAATGCGACGGTCACCAATAAAGATACTGATGGCAACGTATTGGGCAAATCCACGAACAGCTTCAATAACTTGTTCTTAACTGTCGGCGTAAGCTGGTTCTTTCCGGAGGCAACATACCGATGAGAAAACTACTACTACTCTTGATTGCAACAAGTATGGTTATGCCCGTTATGGGTGATGCGCAGACATCTCGCCAAGCACCTGCAAAACGTCCAACGACTGCACGTCCAGCGGCTCCTCGCAAAGCGCAGCCGCCGAATGCAAAAGCTCAGCTTGCCCGCGCATTGCAAATGGCCCAAAACGGTCAGTATGCAGCAGCAGCAAATAACCTGTTCACATTGGCTCGTAAACCTGAGTTGGCAGCAGAGCGTCCGCAAATTAAGTACATTCTGGGAACTATGTTGATGCAGTTGAAGCTGTATCAAACAGCAGCTTTCCAATTCGTTGATGTGATCCGCTCCGGCAGCCCACGTTATTCAAAACCTGCGATTGAAAAACTTTCGATTGTGGCCGACGGCCTGGGTGACGATACCATTCTGAATTACGCGATCTCTCGTGTGGATTTGAATGCCATTCCGGCAAGTCAAAAAGACATGGTTTATTTCCGTCTTGGGGAAATCCAGCGTCGTAATAAGGATTATGCCAAGGCGATTGATATGTTCAGCCGCGTTGGTGCAAACAGCTCATACTTCTATCAGGCCACGTACAACCGCGGGCTTTGTGAACTAGAGGCCAATGAAGTTCCACAGGCAATCACAGTTTTCCAAAACATGATTGATGGCCGTGCGTCCGCTCCGGTGACTGATACCAATAAGGTTCAGGCTCAGTTGGCTTTGGCACGTGCTTACTATCAGAAGAAAGACTGGGATGCGGCGATCGAGGCATACTCTTCAGTACCTCGTGATACGCTGGCTTGGCATGATGCGATTTTTGAACAATCCTGGGCGATGTTGCGTTCAGCGCGCTTCCGTTCAGCGATGAGTAATTTCCAAACTCTCCACTCGGCATATTACGAAGACTTTTATATGCCGGAGAGTTTACTTTTACGCGCCATCGTTTACCTCTACATCTGTAAGTACGACGAGATGGAGAAGGTTTTGAATCTGTTTGAGTCCACTTATGGACCGATCCGTTCCAAAATCGGTAACTTCATCAAGAGCACAAACGACAATATGTACTACTATCAGGAGCTTGAAAAAGCGAAAGTCATCAAGACGACTGATAAATCCGCGAATCTTCATCTTCCATACATTGTTCTTAGAAACATCATGGATCAGGGTGACGTGAAGCGTGCGATGAACTACCTGGCTCGATTGAACCAGGAAAAAACGCGCGTGGAAGGCAGCCCGACATTCCGTGCATCAGCTTTGGGTCAGTATTCTTTAAAAATCCTGGCAAATCGCTCCAAGAACACGAAGCTGGCAATCGGCGATATGATGAAAGTGCACTTGTTGAACATGCGCACAGAGCTTCATGACCTGTATGAGCAATCTGGCTTCATCCGTTACGAAATGATCAACGGAAGAAAAGAAAGCGTTAAAAAGAAAATTGCTGGTAAAGACCTTGGTGAACAAATTGACGACAACGTGAACCGTAAGTTCTACGTCGAAAATGGGTTCCAATACTATCCGTTCCAAGGCGAGTTCTGGTTGGATGAAATCGGTAACTACCACTATCTGGGCAAACAAAGTTGCGAGTAGGAATTATGAAATTTAACAGGCATAAACTTCTGGTCACAAGTTTAATAACTGCATTGGTTGCGGGCTCTGTAGCCCCAGTCCATGCAGCTCCTCCGAAAAAAGGGAAGAAGGCGGCCCCTGCCAAACCTACGGCAGCTCCGTCTTCGGCTCAATCCCGTGCAAGAACGGTCGGGGAGTTGTTGGCACAAGCTGATCGCGAGAATGCCAAGGCCAAGAAGGATTCCACGGCGCTTCCAACTGCAAATCTGGGATTTGCGGCTCAGGCGAACCAAGTGAACCTGAGTGCGGTAAAACCGCCTCGCTCTTCTGAGATCATGCAGGCTCGCAGCAAGGGCGACCAAAAAGCTCAGTACGAGAAAATCCTGGATCAGCAGATTCAAGAGCTTTATAAACTGACCCAAAGATTCAAAACAAGTCCGAACCGTGGTGAGCTGTGGCTGCGCCTGGCGGAACTCTATGTTGAAAAAGCCAGTATCGTGGATTCCCGCAAGCAGGATGAGTACGATGCAAAACTACGTGCTTTCCAGGAAAAGAAAACCAACCGCAAGCCGGTTCTGGAGCTTGCTGAGGCACGTGACTACAATCGTAAAGCCGTTCAATTGTACGAATGGTTCCAGCGTGACTTTCCAAAAGATTCCAAAATGCCTCAGGCGTTATTCTTCCTTGGATACAACTACTTCGAATTGGGCGACGTAAAAAAAGGTGCTCAGTACTACGAGGATTTGACCAAGAAGTATCCAAAGTCCGCGTTCGTGGGGGAAGCTCACTTCGCCTTGGGTGAATACTATTTTGAGAATGAGAAATGGTCGGATGCTTATCGTGAATATACTTTCCTGATTAAGCAAAAAAGACACCGTTTGCACACTTTCGCGATGTATAAAGGCGGCTGGTGTTTGTTCCGTCTTGGAAAAGTACAGCAAGGTTTGGCGTATCTTGAATACATCATTAAAAGCAGCCGTCAGGAAGAGGCTGAACAGGTGGCGGGTAAAGCCGTCAATCGCACTCGCCTTGAAGGTGAGGCAATGCGTGACCTGGTCGTGTTCTATGCTGAAGGTGGTGATCCTGCCAATGCCGCGAACTATTTCGATGGTTTGATCGGTCAGGGTAGTGATCAGTATCTGGAAAGACTGGCATATCAGTACCAGGCTCGTGGAAACAAAGAAGCGTCCCGCGAAATCTTTAAGCTGTTGATTGCTCGTAATCCGACTTCGCCAAAATCTTTCGAGTTCCAGTACCAAATCGTACAGAACTTCTTCTATGCCAAGAACACAACTCGTTTCAAAGACGAATTGTATGGCTGGGTGAAAGACTACGGCAAAGGCAGCGACTGGTTTGCGGCTAATAACAAGAACAAAGAGTTGATGGACAGTTCATATAAATTACGTGAAACAACATTGCGTAACTATATTTTGCAACAACATCAAACAGCGCAAAACTCCCGTGCCCAGTTCTCGCAAACTCAGGCCAACGAGGGTTATAAGCTTTATCTATCTGAGTTCACTGATTCTCCGTCTATTGGTGATATGCACTTCTACTACGGGGAGTTGCTATACGATATGCAACGTTACGACGAAGCTTACGCGCAATACCAATGGGTTGCTGAAAAAGCTCCGACGAGCAAATTCTATGCAAAAGCCGCTCAGAACTTGATTTTGTCAGTGGAAAAAACAATTCCGACAGACGCCGAAATGCAGAAGCGTGTTGGGAACTCCCTGGATCCGGTTCCATTGGATCCAAAAGTGGAGCGCTTTATCAAAGCTGGCAGCTGGTATGCAGCGAAGTTCCCGCAGTCTGAAAAGACTCCGGAGATCAAATTCCGTATTGGTCGTCTTTACTATCAATCGAATCACTTCGATGAAGCGGTTAAAGTATTCCGCGACATCGTTAAGAACAATCCCAAATCCAAGTACGCGGAATACTCTGCGAACTTGATCCTGGATGTGTATAACCTGAAAAAGGACTATGCGGGTCTGGAGAAAGTCGGAGCAGAAATGCTTGCGGTTCCATCCATTGCAGCATCGCCAGTGGGTAAAGATATCAAAGGGGTTATGGAAAAAGCCTCTTTCAAAAAGGGTCAGGATCTGGAAGGGCAAAAGAAATTTGCGGAGTCCGCGCAAGCATACGAAGGATTTGCGAAAACAAATCCGGGATCCAATCTGGCGACGACGGCAATGTACAATGCTGGTATCAATTACGAGCGCGCCGGCCAAAACGGCATGGCTATTGCCGCATATAAAGGCATTTTGTCATCCAAGGATCCAGAGGCTGAAAAGCTAAAACCTAAAGTTCGCAGATTCCTGGCAAAACAGTATCAGGATTCAGCGCAGTTTGAAGAGGCAGCCAAGCTTTACAAACAACTTGCTTTGGAAGCACCGAAAGATCCGTTGTCTCCGAACATGATGTTTAATGCTGCAGTATTGTACGATGCTTTGGGTCGCAGTGATGAGGCTATCCGCGCATACACTGAGTTCACGAAAATGAACAAGAAACGCAGTGAAAACGTGGAAGTCCTTTATAGCATCGCGACGATCCATCGTAAGGCGGATCAAAAAGGTGCGGCAATTCGCAACTATATGGAATATGTCGAAACTGGTGGTCGTGATCAGGAAAAAGTGGTCGAGAGTGCTTATTGGGTTTACGAGCTGTCCAAAGAAGTGGGTGCGATCACTCGCTCCAAAGAATGGGCTGGCAAAGTTGTATCGATCCAAAGACGTTTTGCTCCTAACAAAAAAGGCCCGGGCGCTTCTTACGCTGCCAAGCTGAAGTTTGCGGATGCAATGACGACGTTTAAGGAAATGCGCTCAATCAACTTCCCGGCGAACCCTGCCAAGCAAAAAGCTGCGGCTGACAGAAAGATTGGTTTGTTGACAAAGCTTTCCGGTGAGCTGGTGGATGTGATCAAGTACGACAGTGCCGAGGAGATTATCAGTTCTTTGGCGCTATTGGGTGATGCCAATACAAACATGGCTCAGGCGATCACAAACGCACCATTGCCTGGTGGTTTGAATCCAGAAGAAACGAAGCAGTACAAGGCGGGCGTCGAAAAATTCGCGGAACCTTTTGTGGGTAAAGCGAAGGACTCTTACAAGGCCTGCGTGGATCGTGCATGGGAACTTGAAGCATATAATGATGCTTACCGTGCCGCCCTGGACTACATGAGCAAAGTGGACCCGGTTAACTACTACAACGGTGGTGAAGTCGGCTCTGAACTTCGTCTGGTGAATTGGATGGGTCAATAATGAAAAAGTATCTATTGTTAACAGTTCTATTTATTGCCGCATGTTCTTCCACTCCGAAATCCAACGAGAGTTCAGAAGACATGATGGGTATGGACAGCGTGGCAGATGCTCCAATGCCGGAAGCTCCGGCTGCGGAAAAAGCGCCAGAGCCAGAGCCGGAAGCTCCGAAAGCGGCTCCTGTCGCATCCTCTCAGTACTCGAATTTAAATTCTGCGATTAAATCCCAGAATGACGAGGGGATCTATCGTGCGGCCACGGATATTCTGGCACAAAATGGCAACGATGCCCGTGCTCTGAATGCCCTGGCGATGTACCACTTCAAAAAGAGTCGTTTTGATCTGTCCCGCTATCTGTTGAGCAAAGCCATCGGTGCAAATCCGAATATGGCCGAGCTTTACTCAAATTTGGGTGTGGTCCAGTTGGCGCAGAATGAAAGACGTGAGGCGATCAAATCCTTCAAGAAAGCTCTTTCAATCAATTCGATGGAGCCTGTTGCTTCTGCAAACGTAGGTTCCATTTACGTCCAGGAGAAAGACTATAAAAAAGCTCTTTTGACTCTGGAAGTTGCTTACAGTCGTGGTGTGAAAGATCCACGAGTGATGAACAATTATGCAGTGGCATTAACTGCTACAGGCAGTTACGACAAAGCCGCCGACCTATACAAGAAAGTCGTCAAAGAGGACAGCAACAACCGTGAGGCGATGCTGAACTACGCTATTCTTCTTGTCGACAAAATGGAAAAATATAAGGACGGTCTGGACGTTATCAGCAGACTAAAGTTCGTGGGTGGACCGGCAGGGTCGAGTAATAAAATAAATGCTTTGGAGAACAAGGCCAAAGCAGGTTTAAAATAAGTTAATCCTCGAGGGAGTGAACCATGTTGCGAGTAATAAAATACATATCTTTGCTTGGAATCATATCCATGGCTTGCAATTTTGCTTACGCACAAGATGCTAAGAAAGAGCGTAAAGCAACACTGAACTTCGAAGATGAATTGGTTGAAGGGGGCACTCAAAAACCAGAGTTGTCCTATCTCTTCCAAAAGAAAAATTTCAATTATAAAAGATTGATCAAGTTAAGGGAAAACTTCATTCCTGAGATGAGAAAATCAGCAGAAGACATTCAGCGAGTTCGAGGTAGTAATTGAGATCGCCGTTAATATTCAGAATCTTTAAGGATAACCAACTTATTGGAGTGAAGCAGTTCGATCAGGATCAGATCGTAATTGGTCACTCTGAGGAAGTTCATGTCGACCTGGATGGTGACGGAGTTTCTCCGATTCACTGTTTGTTGGAGAGACGTGATGCCGGATACTATATCTGTGACTTGGGATCCCAAACCGGAACATTCAAAAATGGCCAGGCCATTCTTGATGAAAGCATTACTTCAGGCGATGAAGTGAATGTAGGTCCGTTCAAAATTGTATTCTTTCTTGGAGTGCCAAAACCAAAAGGTCCGCCTCCAGGCGAAGTGAAAATGGAAGATGCTGCGGCAGTTCCGGTTCCACCGGTTGAACCGCCAGTCGCGCCAGCTGTGATGGCTGCTCCGCCACCAGCTCCAGTAGCAACTGAGACGGTGACTGTGGCTCCTGTCGCTCCTCCTCCAGTGGAACCACCGGCAGCTCAAAAAGCTGAACCTGTTGCACCTCCACCACCAGCGGCTGAGAAAAAAGAAGAAGTTAAAGTTGCGATTCCAACTGTAATGCCGGTGATTGATGAAAAAGCACCAGCAGCTCCGGTTGTGACTGCGGCAGCTCCAGCGGCGACGCCATCTCGTCCGGAGATCCGTCCCGGTAAAGTTTCTTTCAAGAAAGACAAAAAGAAAAAAACCTTTGCTCCTCCAAGTGAGGTAAAGGATTTGAAATCTTATTTGAAGCCGGGCAAAGGCCCAACGGTTCAGGTTATCGTTGCTTGGAAAGAGCGCGTACTGAATACGTATAACTTCAAAGGCAATCAGCCGGTCAGAGTGAACCTGGGTGAGGATAAACCTGACAGCATTGCGCTGCCAGAAGGTATTCTGCCAAAGGGCTTCCAAATTCTGGACATGGCGGGTGGTCTGAAAGTTAATACCACTGCCGAAACCAAAATCGAACTAATCGGTGCGACAGGTTCTGTCAGTGTCGAGGAATTGGAAAAATCAGGGCGCGCGCAAAAAGCCGGCGCTGGTTATTCCGTTCGCGTTGATCAAAACGAAATGCTTTGCCTGACATTGCCAGGTGGAATGATTGAACTTTACGTTCGTTTCGTTCCTCAGGCTCCGATTGTGCCTATCACGAACGTGATGCTATCCGGTTCTGAATTGACTGGATTGGTGATGTCGATGGTTATCGTCGGATTGCTTGCGCTGTATATCTCCGCAACAACACCGGATGACTGGGAAGAAAATAAGCAAGAGGACGTGCAGCGTATTGCTCAGGTTATTTTTGACAAGACGCCAACGCCTCCGCCAAAGCCGACTCCTGAGCCGAAGCCGCCAGAGCCGTCTCCGACTCCGGTACAACAACCAACTCCGACACCAACTCCAAGAAAAGTTGTCGTGTCTGACAAGGACAAAACGGCTCAACAGAAAAAGCCCGAGAACAAACCTCAGTTGGCGCAAAAAGCCCAGACTGCGGCTCGCGCAAGCGAAGTGGCGCCTAAAGAAACCAAAGATCGTACTAAGAAGTTCACTTCCACTCGCCAGGGTGGCGCAGTGAAAATGGGTGAAACTGCCAGTGCGAATGCTCAGTCCAAGAACAAGGATCTGTCCAAAGTGGGTCTGTTCAGCGCTTTCGGTGGCGGCGGTAACCGTGGTTCCATCGACAAAGCTTACTCCGGTCAGGGCGAAGTTTTGGGTATGGCCGATCGTGCAACCGGTACTTCCGGTATGAATGAAAACAGAGCGGGTGATGATCTTGGTTCGAAATTCAAAGACTCTGGTGCCGGTGGTAAAGGTACTGCGACTCAAGGTATCGCAGGTATCGGAACCAAGGGTCGTGGGTCAGGCCAATCAGCTTACGGTGCTTCGGAAGGTTTCGGTTCGAAATCCCAAGTGGCAATCGAAGGCGGCGGTATGGAAGAGTCGTTTGACGGTACCATCGATAAAGAGGCTATCCGTCGTGTGATTCGTGCCAAGCTTCACGAAGTTAAGAGCTGCTACGAAAGAGCACTTAACACTGTTGCGAAAGGCACTCGTTTAGAGGGTAAAGTGATCCTGGGCTGGGAAATCGTGGCACAAGGTCAGGCTCGTAACGTGGTGGTGAAGAGTTCTTCTCTTGGTAACAAACAAGTGGAGAATTGTATCAGAGATCGTTTGGCAAGTTGGACATTCCCGGAACCTCCAGCAGGTCTCGTGGCAGTGATCGAAGCTTATCCATTCGTTCTGAACCAACAGTAGATTTTAAAGTAAAAGAATTAAATAAGTTACTCTAATAGGAGGAGTTTCCGTGAACCCAACAGACGCAGCAGCAGCAGCAACAAACGCAGCAACTAACGTAGCAGTGCAAGTTGCAACCGGTGATAATATGAATTTCATTCAACGTGCCTTCCATGAGGGTGGATTCGTGATGTACATCATTGCGGCAATCTTCATCATGTCGATCATGGTTATCGTTGACCGTATTATGAAGTTGAAAAACTTGAACGTGGATAAAAAAGAATTCACGGATCAGATTTTCCGCATGGTGGTGGCAGGCGATCTTCGCCAGGCTATTTCTTATTGCGACGCTCGCCCAGCAGCTTTGACGAACACAGTTAAAGCCGGTCTTGTGCAAGCAATGAACAAACGCCCGGATGAAGAAATCCAAGTGGCGATGGATGCAGCAGTTATGAGAGAGATGCCAAAAGTTGAGGGTTGGGTTTCCTTCCTTGCAGTTTTCGGTAATATCGCCGTTCTTGCGGGTCTATTGGGTACGATCGTAGGTATGATCGGGTCATTTAAGGCCGTGGCGGTTGCGGATCCTGCGACTAAATCCATCGAACTTTCAAAAGGTATCTCGCATGCCCTGAACTGTACGGCATTCGGTCTTTTGGTTTCGATTCTTTGTATCGTTGCTTACGGTTTGTTCCAGCATCGTATTCAAAAAACTGAGAACGAAGTTGTTGAAACCAGCATGAGTCTTTTGAATCTGGTTGTAGCAAACAGAGAAAAAATCAGAGATTAATTTTTTTGAGAGTTTAGAGGTTTAGCATGGCTCACATAGAAGAGGGTGGCAAAGGCGGCAGGGCGAAGAATATCGAGTTGAATCTCGTGCCTGTCATTGACTTGATGAGCGTACTTATTACGTTCCTCTTGATCTCCGCCGTTTGGACTCAAATCTCTATGATTCAAATTGGTAGTTCCTTGTACGGTAAGAAATCCGACACTCAGCCAAATCCGACTCCTCCGCCAAATGCGGATGTGGTGTTGAAGGTGGACGTGAAGCCTGTTGGTTATGTTTTAACTGTTGGGAAACAAGTCATCAGTCTTCCGATGCAAGCGGGACAATTTGACGATGCGGGCCTCATTGCGCAACTTCAAAGAGTTAAACAAATCTATCCAGAAAAAGTGGATGCAATCCTGACGATGGCAGATGATCTGCCATACGAGCAATTGATCAAAGCAATGGATAATTGCCTGATCTCAGGATTTAGTGCGATTTCAGTCGCAACAGGAGCGCCTCAATAATGGCAATCTTTAAACCGGGCGAGAGACATCGCTATCATAATATTTTGAGCAAGCGTAAAGGGAAGCGTGGCGTGACGGCAGTTCTGTCTTTGACAGCGATGGTCGACATGTTTACGGTTCTCGTGATCTTCCTTCTTCAAAACTACAATACGACGGGTGACATTCTTTACATGCCAAAGGAAGTAACGCTTCCTAAGGCAGCCAGCGTAAAAGAATTGAAACCGGCTCACGTAGTGACGATCTCCAACAAGGAAATCGTTTTGGACAGGGATGTGGTTGCCACTTTTGATGAAGTTCAGGCAACAGGTGCAGATGACTGGAATATTCCTAAGTTGAAGGAGCAGTTGACTGCAGCTTTGGCAAAAAGCAAAGCAGAACACGAAGCGAAACTGCAAAACAAAATCAGAAATGCTGTTGATCAAACAAAAGGTCAAAGCAATAACCCTGAGGATGATAATGCATGGAGCAAAGTGACCATCCAGGCCGATAAGGGTATGGATTTCCTGACTGTGAAAAAGGTAATGTTCACAGTGACGGAAGCTGGTGCCGGCGAAATCAATTTCGCGGTGATCAAAAACTCTAACCAGTCGACTTCTACCCAATAGTTTGGGTAGAATCGCTACATGGCCAAGTTCAAGAACCTCATTTTTACAGCACTTTTAGTTTTGTTATTCGTTGAGGTTCTTATTGTCTTTCCTCAAAAACTTGAACACGAAGACGATGCTCAGGTTCAAGCACGCGTAGAACTCCAGGAAAAAAGAAAAAAAGAGCTCGAAGAACTGGGTAAAGATGCCCAGCAAAAACCGGCAGGTGGCACCATGGCGGATCAGCGCATGGGTGGTGTGCATTTGGTGGAAAGCCAAAAAGGTCAAAGAGACTGGGAGCTGTTTTCTGAATCAGCCGAAGGCAGTCAGGGCAGCGGCAACTGGAAGCTTAAAAAAGTCCGCGTATTCTTTTATAATCAGGAAAAAGTTGAATTCACCGCAACTGGTGATGAGGGCACGATCGATGCGGCCTCAAAAGATTTGAAGATCGAGGGCAATGTTATCACCCGGTCAGAGAATGGCTATGTTTTCAAAACTCCCGGGATCTCGTACTCTTCAGTTAAAAGACTCATCGAGAGCCCCGAGACAGTTTATATGGAAGGACCTGCAGACAGCACCGGCGGCGGCATGATCGTTCGTGGTCGCAGCATGCAGGTTTTCGTGGATCAGTCCAAGATGGTCATTCGGGAAAAGGTCACGGCCACAAAGTCCATGAGTCAGGGCAAGCGCTTTGAGATTGATGCCGATGGCGCAGAATTTAGTGGAAAAAACAATACGGCGCGGTTTTTAGGCGCGGTTCGAATGAACTACGATGGAATGAGATTGGAAGGCCCTGAGGCCAGCTTCCTATATGATCGCGGCGCAAATATTTTGAGTACCATCAGCATCATGGGGGGCGTGAAAGTCAGTGATGCGGATAAGTTTGCGACGGCAGATGTCGTAAACCTGGACCTTTTGGCAAATAAATATGTATTCAAGGGGAAACCCAAGGTCATTCAGAACAACGATGAGCTGAGTGGCGAGGAAATCATCTTTCTCGATGGCGGGAAAAAGGTTAAAGTTGAAAGAGTACGCGCCAAGATGGAGAGCATGGACAAATGAGTATTCTGACCATCAAAGAAATTTCAAAGAGCTTTAAAAAACGCAAAGTCGTTAACGGAGCCTCGTTTTCGGTTGAGTCCGGGCAGGTCGTGGGTCTTTTGGGTCCCAACGGGGCTGGTAAGACGACTTCGTTTTACATGGTCGTGGGGATCATTCAACCCGATAACGGCGTGATCCATCTGGATGACGAGGATATCACCAAAGAGCCCATGTATAAACGGGCTCGGGTGGGACTTAGCTACCTGGCGCAAGAACCCAGTATTTTTCGTAAACTGACTGTGGCCGAGAACATCACTGTGGCTCTTGAAGCCCACGGTTTTAGCGGTGCCCAGCGTGCGGAACGCTTGGAACTGTTGATCTCTGAGCTGCGCATTGGACATATCCGTGACAGCTATGGATATGCTTTGTCGGGTGGTGAGCGTCGCCGTGTGGAGATTGCTCGCGCTTTGGCGGGAGAGCCCAAGTTCCTTCTGCTGGATGAGCCCTTTGCGGGTATCGATCCAATTGCGGTCGGTGACATCCAGAATATCATCCGCGAACTTAAGGCCAAAGGTATAGGAGTTCTCATTACGGATCATAACGTTCGTGAGACTTTAGGTATTTGCGACTATGCTTATATACTAAAGGACGGAGCAATTCAGGTCAGCGGAAGTGCTGACGAAATCACTCAATCTGAATTGGCCCGCAAATTCTATCTTGGTGAGAATTTTAGACTGTAACGCTTTGGCGCGTTTTTCAGAAAGGTAAACAATGGCTCTTCGACAGACCATGAACCTGAGTCAATCTCTGGTCATCACACCGCAGCTTCAACAGGCCATCAAACTGTTGCAGATGTCGCGTATGGAACTGGAGTCAGCGGTGCGTTCTGAATTAGAGGAAAATCCGATTCTTGAAGAAGCAGAGCAACTGAAAGAGGAAGATCTCCAGCGTACAAAGGAAGCCGCTGACGAAGTCGGCGACGGTGCCGGAGAGACGGCCAACGAACAGATTTCCCAGGATCCGCAAAAACAAGATGAGTTTGAGTGGGAATCCTATATTGAGCAAAATCAAAAACCTCCTCAGTCCGGCATGGCTGGCTCTGAAGAGATCATGAACTATGAAAACGTCATCACTGCTTCTCAAACCTTGCACGATCACCTTTACTGGCAAGTGAAAATGAATGGCTTCTCTGAGGAAGAGGAGCGCGCAGCTGATGCGATTATCGGTGCGATTGATGATGACGGTTATTTCAAAGTTTCTATCGACCAACTTGCCGAAGAAGAGAAGTTGGACAAGGGGTTGTTGGAAGACACCCTGACCCTGATTCATGAGTTTGATCCTCCGGGTGTTGGGGCTCGTGACCTTAAAGAATGTCTTTTGATCCAGGCCAAGCATCTTGAGGAAGACACTCACGATCTGGTGAATTTGATCACGAATCATCTGAAAGATCTGGAAAAGAAGAATTACGAAGCCATTGCGAAAGCATTGGGGCGTGATATCGAAGACGTGGTTGATATGTGTAAGATCATCTACGCCATGGATCCAAAACCGGGTCGTGCCTTTGTTTCCAGCGACACTCACTATGTGACACCGGATGTTTACGTTTACAAAGTTGGTGACGACTACGTGGTGTCTTTGAATGAAGACGGTTTGCCGCGTTTGAAAATTTCGAACTTTTATAAAAACATGCTGAAAAGTGGCAAAACCACGGGCGACAAAACTCAGGATTATATCCAGGAGAAATTGCGTTCAGCAGTTTGGTTGATTAAATCCATTCATCAAAGACAAAGAACGATTTATAAAGTTGCCGAGTCGATCGTAAAACATCAACGCGACTTCTTTGAAAAAGGTTCCGAGCATTTGAAACCGATGGTCTTGCGCGATATCGCCAATGACATCGGGATGCATGAATCAACAGTCAGTCGTGTAACCACGGCGAAGTATGTTCACACCCCGCAGGGTATTTACGAACTGAAGTACTTCTTCAATTCCGGTATTGCGTCGGGTGACGGGGATTCATTGGCAAGTGAATCAGTGAAGGTGAAAATCAAGGACCTGGTTGCCAAGGAAGATCCAAAAAATCCATTGTCAGATCAGAAGATCGTGGATTTGTTGAAAGTCGACGGTATTCAAATCGCCCGTCGTACTGTTGCCAAGTACCGTGATGTTTTGAAAATCCTTCCGTCTTCGCAAAGAAAGAAGTATTTCTAGTACTGCACGCATAATTCAGATTACTGAAATCCCCGCGCGGCTCGTGCGGGGATTTTTATTTGAGGAGTTGTCATGGACCTGAAGAAGCTTATTACGGATGTCCCAAACTTTCCGCAAGAGGGGATTCTATTCCGGGACATGTCGCCGCTGTTGAAAAATCCTGAGGCCATGCACTACGTTTCACACAATCTCGTAAACGGAGTTGATTTATCGCAAGTGCAATATTTTGCGGGAATAGAATCCAGAGGGTTCATTTTGGCTGCTCATCTGGCGGCAACTCATGGGAAGGGCTTCATGCCCATTCGTAAAGCGGGCAAGTTACCCCCGCCCACGCGCCGACTTTCCTATGCTTTGGAGTACGGAACGGCCGAGATCGAGCTTCCAGTAGGGGGCGGAAAGATTATGATCGTGGATGATGTTTTGGCGACGGGCGGAACTTTGCAGGCAGCCATTGATTTAAGCACGATGGCTGGGTATACAGTGCAGGCAGTGGCGGTTCTGGTGAACCTGACCTTCCTGAACCAAATGAAGTTTAACGGCAAAGAGGTTTTTTCCCTTGTACAATATTAATGACGTCGCACTTTTGATGGCACTTCCTCATGAATCCCAGAATGTTTTCGAAAATGAGAATATTCAGGTTCACTATACGGGTATCGGCAAAGTGAATGCCGCTTTGACCGCGATGGATGTCATTCATAAAACAAAATGCAAAGTCATTATTAACCTGGGAACTGCCGGCAGCGCTAAATTCAAAACTCACGAGCTGATTGAGGTTTCCTCTTTTGTTCAAAGGGACATGGATATCACTCCGTTGGGCTTCAAAGTCGGCGAAACTCCCTTTGATCCTATTCCGGGGCAAATTGATCTGATCCCGTATTTTGCGGAACTACCCCATGGAATCTGCAGTACCGGGGACAATTTTGAAACGGGCACTCCTAAGATTCCTTGTGACCTTGTTGATATGGAAGGCTATGCAATTGCCAAGGTCTGCCGCAAGATGGGCGTGCAGCTGATTTCGCTTAAATACATCACGGATGGGGCAGACCATAACGCCCATAATGACTGGGCCGCGAACCTTTTACCGGGCGCTAAGAAATTACTCTATTTTTATCAGCGTATGGTTTCAGTTCCACCCAAATAACCCGACAAAATTTATTTTCTCAAAGTGAGATTTTAAATTAACCGCAAATTTATTCCTCCGGTTCTCATTATAGAGCTCATCTTTGGTCCAGCAGGGCCGATAAGAAGTTCAGGAACACACTAGAAGGCCTTGAAAGGGGCTGGAGGAGATAAAATGAAATTGAACACAACCTTTAAGCATCTTGATCACTCCGATTCACTTGTAACCTATACGGAACAGCGTATGGAGGAGATTGGTCAGTTTCTGCTTAGAGAGGGTTACGGGTCCGTTTACTTCAGCAAAACCAAGAATGAATTTTGTGTGGAGATTTCCGTAAACACCCGTGAGAAGTATTTTAAGGCCTCTTCGTTTGGTGTGGATGCCTATGCTGCTGTAGATGCCTGTGTGGACAAGCTTGAAAAGCAATTTTTGAAGACAGCCAAAATGTACAAGGATCACAAGAAGCCAGAGCTTTCCAAAGAAGGTCGTCTGAATCAGATGCTTCGCGTCCGCAAAGCAGCTTAATGCAAAGTTGAAAAACAAATGTAATTAACAAAAGGTGGTCGATGACCACCTTTTGTTGTTTAATGTGCTGATGAAAAGCACCGAATCTGGCATTTTTTTTGGTAATTGGCTGTTTTCCTCTGTTGTGGAAGATGATGCGCTTACCAGGTCCTATAAGTATCGCCTGTTGGTAGCAATCACTCTGTTAACTGGTTTGTTCATGTGGATGTATGGCATCCTCTCTGTAGTTCTGGTCGTGGATAAGCGACTGGCAACCATTGGATTCACCTGCGCCTTAGTTCATGCATTCTGTCCGATGTGGTACAAGATCACTCGATCCATAACTTTTGCGACCTATGTGATGGTGGCCGCAGGAATGACCTTCCAGACTGCGTTTGCTTATTTTACCGGTGGATTTTTCGCTCCCACTTTATTCTGGATTGCGGTTTTACCGATGATCGTGGGCATTCTGACCAATAAGACCCACGCATTGACCTGGATATTTATCTGCGTTGCGGGTTATGCGCTCATGTTCCTTGCGCAGACCCGAGGCCTGGTGCCGCCAAACCAATTGTCAGAAGATGGCAAAGTCGTGGTTCAGTTTATGGTCGGCTTGGGGTTGATCGCTCTTGTTGGTGGATTCTCCTTGTTCTTCATTGAGCTGGGCTATTTTTATCACAATAAAATTTCCGCAAAGAACATGCAGATTCGCCAGCTGTTTCGTGCCATCACTCATGACATCCTGAATCCTTTGGCGGTGGTGGAGATGACTCAAACCAGAATTCAAAATCGCGTACCGGAGTTGGAATCAGAGCTCAGTCACTCCAAGAAAATTATAGGCAATATTCGCAGCACAGTTGAGAACGCCCGTCACTTTGATGCCGCTGATTCGGGCCGAGTGGTGCTGAATATACTGCCAGTATCCATGAATGGTTTGTTGGAGTCGGTGTCAGTGTTATTTGCCGAGCGCTTTCGCGAAAAAAACCTGACCTTGGAAATCAGCGAGGAAGTGAAGTCTGCCTTCGTTTTAGGTGATGAGATCAGTTTACGAACTCAGGTTGTCTGCAACGCCATCTCCAATGCGATCAAATTTAGCAATCCTGGCAGTAAAATTGAAGTGACCGGGGTTTCTCACGGCACTGAGTATGAAGTGGTTATTAGGGACTACGGGGTGGGAATCCAGCCGGACCGCATTTCTCAATGGGAGCTTGCGGGGGCGCTGTCTTCCTCGCCAGGCACTTGGGGTGAAAAAGGGACTGGTTTTGGACTTTTACTCATGAAGCACTACCTCGATAAAGCTCATGGTCGTCTGCAGATACACAGCATATGTGATGGTTTAGACTCTGCCAGTCGTGGAACTCGGGTCAGTCTTTTCCTTAAGAAGGCCCCGGCAATTGGTTGACCCCCAAATTCGACTTTGATAGGTTGCGAGGCTGACTTAAAGTACAGTCAATCAATCCTTGCTGCACTCTGCCCCGGTTAGTGTGCAGCAGCTTCGTCCATAAGGAAAAATAGAAGTGAAAAACTATCTTTTTACGAGTGAATCTGTTTCTGAAGGCCATCCGGATAAAATGGCCGATCAAATCTCTGATGGCATCCTGGATGCTATTCTGGCTCAAGACCCAAAAGGTCGTGTTGCCTGTGAGACTTTGCTAACAACAGGTTTGATCGTTGTTGCTGGTGAAATCACGACTTCTGCAAAAGTGAACTTTTCAGAAGTGGCTCGTGATGTTGTTAAACGTATTGGTTATGACCATTCTGACAAGGGTTTTGACTACAAAACTTGCGCCGTGACGGTTGCAGTTGGCCAACAGTCTCCAGACATCGCTGTCGGTGTTAAGGAAACTCTGTCTGATGATCAAGGTGCCGGCGATCAAGGTTTGATGTTCGGTTACGCAGTTAACGAAACTCCAGAGTTGATGCCTCTATCCATCGCTATGTCTCACAGACTGGTTAAGGATTTGGCGACTCTTCGTAAAGCCAACAAAGTGGACTGGTTGCGCCCGGATGCTAAATCCCAAGTAACTGTTCAGTACGAAAACGGTATCGCAAAACGCATCGATGCAGTGGTTATTTCCACTCAGCACGCTGACAGCGTTTCCAATGCGACAATCAAAGAATTCATCACTGAGGAGTTGATCAAAAAATCAATCCCAGCTCAGTGGATCGACGCAAAAACCAAATTCTTCATCAATCCAACGGGCCGTTTCGTTACGGGTGGTCCAATGGGTGACGCTGGTTTGACCGGCCGTAAAATCATCGTGGACACTTACGGTGGTCACGGTGCCCATGGTGGTGGTGCATTCTCTGGGAAAGATCCTTCCAAAGTGGATCGCTCAGCTGCTTACGCAGCTCGTCATATCGCTAAGAACATCGTTGGTGCAGGTTTGGCAGATCGCTGCTTGCTTCAAGTTGCTTACGCGATTGGTGTGGCTGAGCCGGTTTCCATCACAGTAAACGATTTCGGTACAAGCAAAGTTGGCTCCGAAGTGCTTGAAAAAGCAGTTCGTCAGGTCTTTGACTTGCGCCCAGCTCGCATTACGAAGGATTTGGACCTTTTGAGACCGATTTACTCTCAAACTGCTGCATACGGCCACTTCGGTCGTACTGAAGAAGGTTTCTCTTGGGAGAAATTGAACAAGGTTGAAGAGCTTAAAGCGGCTGTAAAGGGCCTGATCTAGTTCCTTGATATTTCGAAATTTATTAATCATTGCGCCGAGTTGTCTCTAGCAACTCGGCGCTTCTTTTATAATAATGGCGCCAATGGATCCAAAGTTTATACGTAACTTCGCAATTATCGCACACATCGACCACGGTAAATCTACTCTGGCAGATGGACTTCTTTCTGCAACCGGTTCCCTTTCTGATCGTGAAAAGAAAGAACAGTTCCTTGATAACATGGAGCTTGAGCGTGAACGCGGGATCACAATCAAAGCGCAAACTGTATGCTTGGATTTTAAATCCAAAGACGGTAACGACTATCAAATCAATTTGATCGATACTCCGGGGCACGTGGACTTCTCTTACGAAGTTTCCCGTTCACTGGCGGCCTGTGAAGGCGCGATCCTGGTTGTCGATGCCGCTCAAGGCGTGGAAGCGCAAACTCTTGCGAACGTTTATCTCGCAATGGAAAATAATCTTGAGATCATTCCAGTTTTGAACAAAATCGATTTGCCATCTGCGGACCCTGAAGGCGTTGCAAGACAAATCGAAGATACAGTCGGACTGGACACTACAGGTATCATTCACGCGTCTGCCAAAGAGAAAATCGGTATCACTGATATTCTTGAAGCGATCGTGGAAAAAGTTCCGCCACCAAAAGCTGACAAGACACTGACTCCTCGTGGGTTGATCTTTGACTCTTGGTTCGATGCGTATCAAGGCGTTGTTGTCTTGGTTCGTATGATGGATGGTACGATTAAAAAAGGCGACAAAATCAAATTCATGGCGACAGACCGTGATTACGAAGTTTTGCGCATGGGTAAATACAAACCATTCCCGGCTCCTCAAGAAACTCTTGAAGCAGGCGAAGTGGGCTTTATCATCTGCGGTATCAAAGACATCCGTGACGTTAAAGTCGGTGATACAGTGACCAGTGCAAAACATCCAGCGACAGAGCCGTTGGCAGGTTTCCAAAGAATCAAGCCGATGGTATTCGCGGGTATCTTCCCGGTTGTTGCTTCTGAATATGAAAGCTTAAAAGACGCCTTGGATAAGTTGTGCCTGAATGACTCTTCTTTGTCTTTCGAGGTGGAAAAATCCGCGGCCCTTGGCTTCGGTTACCGTTGCGGTTTCTTGGGGCTTCTGCACATGGAGATCGTACAAGAGCGTTTGGAGCGTGAGTTCAATCTTGATTTGATCACGACAGCTCCGACCGTTGTGTACCAAATCACGCAAACGGACGGCACGGTCTTGATGTTGGAAAATCCATCAGGCATGCCAGATGAATCAAAAATTGCAAAATTCGAAGAGCCTTATGTGAAGGTGACGTTGCATACACCAACCGAGTATATCGGTGGTATCTTAAAGCTTTGTGAAGACAAGCGCGGCGCCCAGCTTAAGATGGAGTACGTGAACGAAAAGAAAGTCATCATCGAATACAAACTTCCGATGAATGAAATGGTTATGGATTTCTATGACCGTTTGAAATCCATCTCCAAGGGTTACGCCTCTTTAGAGTATGAATTCCTGGGCTTCGAGGAAGCTGACCTGGTTAAGTTGGATATTCTTATCAACTCTGAACCGATCGATGCTTTGTCATTGATCGTGCACAGATCCAAAGCGGTCACTCGTGGCCGTAAACTGACCGAGAAGATGAAAGAGCTTATCCCTCGTCAGCAGTTCCAGATTAATATTCAAGCTGCGATTGGTTCGAAAATCATCGCTCGTGAAACTCAAGGGGCGATTCGTAAAGACGTTACAGCCAAATGTTATGGTGGTGACATCTCCCGTAAACGTAAGCTTCTGGAGAAACAAAAAGAAGGTAAGAAGCGCATGAAGTCCGTCGGCTCGGTCGACGTTCCTCAAGAAGCGTTCTTGGCTATCTTGAAAGTAGAGGACTAAAAGTATGTCTAAGGATCAGGCAAACAAACCAAAACCATGGGACTGGAGAACGAAACACTTTTGGACTGAAGGTTGGGGTTCACTCTTCCTTGCAGTATTCATCGCGTTGTTCATTCGTTGGGGCTTCGTTGAAGCGTATGTCATCCCATCAGGATCCATGCTTCCAAGCTTGTTGATTCACGACCATATTTTTGTGAACAAGTTCACTTACGGTTTGCGTGTACCATTCAGCGAAAACTGGTTGGTTAAATTTAGCGAACCTAAGCGTGGTGAAGTGATCGTTTTCAAATTCCCTCGCGACATGAGCACGTTCTTTATTAAACGTATCGTGGGTGAGCCGGGCGATAAAATCTATTATGAAAACGGGACCCTTTATATCAACGACAAACCAGTTGAAAAGAAAGTTCCGTCCTCGCAAGTGGATTTTGATTGGTTGCGCGACGCTGACTTCACTCGTGACGGCAACGTCAATGATGCGAAATCCAACTATGTGGAATTCACAGAGGCACTTCCTCCTGGTAAAGTGGGCGGAGAAGGCAAAGATCATTCAATCTTGCTTCGTAAGGGCGACTTCTATGACACTTTCGGTCCGGTTGTAGTTCCTGAAGATCACTTGTTCGTGATGGGTGATAATCGCATGAATTCAATGGACAGCCGTGTGTGGAGTTTCCTGCCTAAGCAAAACATCCTGGGACGCGCGATGTTTGTGTGGTTGTCATGCGAAGAAACTATTCCTGCGCTACCAATGCTGTGCAATCCGTTGACGCTACGTTGGAAGCGATTCTTCCATCCTGTTAACTAGTCAATGAGTTCAGAAACACCAGTTGAAAAAAATTTGAAAGGAACGTGGAATCAGGCGATTCTAACGTTCCTTTTTCCTATCCTGCTGGTGTTGGGTGTGCGTTGGTCTATCGTAGAGCCATTCGTTATCCCATCGGGAAGTATGATCCCGAATCTTTTAATTCACGATCACATTTTGGTTAAGAAGTTTTCCTATGGGTTGCATTTGCCATTCAGTGATAAATGGTTGCTGCAGTGGAGCTCTCCAAAACGCGGAGACGTCGTGGTGTTCAAGTATCCGGAAAATCCGGATGTCTACTACATCAAAAGACTGATTGGGCTTCCCGGGGATGATATTGTCGTCAAGGCTGGTCAAATTACTTTGAATGGTGAAACCTTGCGTTTGGACTCGCAGCAAAGTGATCTGTTTGAATCCGGCTTCACCTATTTCAAAGAATACTTCGATGGCGACTCTCATTTGATTCGATTTATGGATTATAAATTCGAAGACGATCCGCCGGCGCAAACCTTCAAGGTCCCAGAGGGGCAGTATTTTTTCATGGGCGACAATCGCGATCAATCCAGTGATTCCCGGGTGTGGGGCTTCGTAAAGTCGGATTATGTTGTGGGACGGGCCTGGGTCATTTGGTTATCTTGTGACAGCACTTTGCCATCCATGCGTTTCATGTGTGACCCCGCGCAAATGCGATGGTCTCGATTGTTTAAAACAATTCAATAAAATCAAACACTTAAGAATCGATCAAAGTTTAAACAAACGGGTTTGTTTTACACAATAATGCTAAGCATTATTGTGAGGTCTCTGGTCTGTGGTAGTACTCCCAAATCAAATCCAAGGAGTAAAACCATGAAGATGCTTTCTTTTGCTATGACACTATTGATGTCAGTAAGTGCGTTTGCTTACAGCGCGAACTATACGAATCTTGAAGATCGTACAAACTATGTTGAGGCAGTCAGTGCTTCCAACCAAGACGGTGTGATTTCATTGCGCGTAGTAGTTGAAACAGACGGCAAGGTTTTGCCAACTGTTCTTGTTTCTGAACAAGCGAATGGTTTCAAATGTAAGGTGACTGACGTTTTGTTGTTGGATAGCTCATATAATTCTGCAAAAAAAACGTTCACTCAATCTGTGGAAGCTAAAGTTATCTGGACTCCAGGTCGTGAAAACAGCGGTTGTTTAGTGGAGTTCTTCCACAAGTCTTTGTATGGCACCAAGGCTGTGATTTTCATGGAAAACAGAGATGTAAACCCATCTCCGATTTATGAGGACGAATACTAGTTTTTTCGTATCTTCAAAAAAGCTATCCGCGATTATAAAAGTTGGTTAAGATTCTTCCATGACTCGTTGGCGGGAATACATAACAACTTTGGTAATCGCGGTTTTTTTTGCGCTCTTTGTGCGGAGCTATCTGGTTACCGCTTACAAAGTTCCCACCGGCTCCATGCAGCCAACTCTTAAGCCAGGCGATTTTATTTTCTCCTCGCGAGTGGCTTACGGTATTCAAATTCCATTCTCTGATAAAAAATGGCATCTGACTTTTCCAGAACGCGGCGACGTCGTGGTCTTCAACTATTCCAATCAACACGAGATTTCGAACGTAAAGCGTGTTGTGGGGTTGCCAGGGGATAAGATTCAGATAGTGGATGGTCGTTTGATTCTGAATGATCAGCCCCTTGAATATGTGATGGTGAGTGGCAGTGATGCCGACAATCCAAATCATGACCTGTTCGAGATCTTCGAGGAGAAAACTCAGGATTCTTCCTGGAGAGTGATTTTTCAAAAACAGTCCCAGGGGAAAGATTTCGGCCCCATCATAGTGCCGCCGGGTGAAGTCTTTATTCTAGGTGACAACCGCGATGCAAGTGACGACTCGCGCTATTGGGGTACAGTTCCATCTTCTCAGATTATGGGAAAAGTGGTGTTGATCTGGCTTTCCCTTGATTGGCAGGAGAAATGGGGCGGAGATCGTTATCCTTCGGTGCGTTGGAACAGAGTTTTTTCCTCCGTTCATTGACAGGAAACCTTCAGCCTTCTAGGCTGTTCTTCTAGATGTCATCTAGAACTCAGCACTCCATTCTTGATTTAGTTAATCTTGAAAAAGAAAAAATCGGCCGTCTTTTTTCAACAGCAGACCAGTTGGCAGCCAATCCATTTTTAACATCCAAGGGCTTCGGCAAAACCGGGGCCCTTTTATTTTTTGAAGCCAGTACCCGCACACGCATGAGTTTTGAAACGGCTTGTGCGCATTTGGGTGTGTATCCGATGTTACTTGATGGGAAGTCCGGCAGCAGCCTTGAAAAGGGTGAGACTCTTGAAGACACCGTTTTAAATGTCGCTGCGATGAAGCCGGCGTTCCTGGTGATTCGCTCTGGAGACGACCTGGATTTCAATGCCATTGCTGCGCAAGTTTCAATGCCCATTATAAATGCTGGTTGGGGAAAAAAAGGGCATCCCACGCAGGCGCTGCTGGATGCATACACCATCAGGAAGCATTTAGGTTCTATTGAGAATCAAAAAGTTCTGATTGTCGGGGATGCTCGTCACTCTCGAGTGGCAGCTTCGCACCTCGAACTTGCCGCTAAGTTGAACTACGAAGTCGCCTTCTGCGGACCGCAGGAGTTTTTGCCGGTTCACGCGAAGGTAAAAGTATTTGAGACATTGTCTGAGGGCCTGAAGTGGTGCTCGGTGGCCATGGCTTTGCGAGTACAGTTGGAGCGCCATCAAGGGCAGCACTCACTTGGGAATTATCGCAGTGATTTTGGATTTACCGTTGAAAATTTAAAGAGTCTTTCAAAGGATGCTCTGATCATGCATCCGGGGCCCATCAATCAGGGAACCGAGATGGATACAGAGGTTTTGCAGAAGGACTCCCGTTGTCGTGTTTTGGATCAGGTCAGCAACGGTGTATTAATTCGTCAGGCGATTTTGCTCGATGTTTTGGGGGGATTATGAAAGGTTGGCTTGTTTTAGAGACGGGCGAAGTATATCAGGGCGCTTGGCACGGTGGTGAAAATCGTGCAGGCGAAGTGGTATTTAATACGTCCCACTCAGGCTATGAGGAAATTGCCACGGATCCCTCTTACTTCTCTCAGATTGTAGTGATGACCGCCCCGATGCAGGGGAACTACGGAATTGAAGACGCTGCATGGGAGTCCCGTCAACTTTGGATCGAAGGATTTATTTGTCTGGAAGTTCAGGATACAGAGCGGGACCAAGCCTGGAAAAAGCGTTTGATCGGCAACAAGATTCCGATGCTAACTGAATTGGACACTAGACACTTGGTTCTTCGACTTCGTAAAGGTGGGACACCTTGGGGGGCGTTGGTTCAAGCGGCCGATGAATCCCAGGCCAAGGCAATTGCCCAAGATTTGATTGGTAAAAAGAAAACTTTGGATAAGGATTGGGTCTATCTGGCGTCACGACCGGCTCCCGAAGTTCGTCGTGGTGACACCATGGTGGGCCCGCGGGTGGCTGTCTTGGATTTTGGCAGCAAAGAGAATATTCTGCGCGAGCTGCAAAACCGCTGTTCTGAAATCAAGATATTCAACAGCCGCAGTACTGTGCAGGAAATCATGGAGTACAATCCAGATGGAATCATGCTGACAAATGGCCCCGGTGATCCTGCAGATGTTAAAGTGGCAATCGGCACGGTTAAGGAGCTTTTGGGAGTAAAACCCATCTTTGGGATTTGCATGGGTCATCAGATTCTGGGACTCGCTCTGGGAGGCAAGACCTATAAGTTGAAATTCGGGCATCGTGGCAGCAACCATCCGATTCAGGATCAGATTTTAAATCAAATTTATATGACCAGCCAGAATCATGGGTACGCCGTGGACCCAGCGACCTTGCCTGAGGACGTCAAAGTGACGCATACCAATCTAAATGATGGCACTGTGGCAGGTTTTTATAGTGAAAAAAGAAAGTGTTTAGGAATACAATATCATCCTGAAAGTTGCCCAGGCCCGCACGAGGCGAGTGGCCTGTTTAGTTATTTTGTAGAGCGGATGATATGAACGAATACGAAAAGTTAATTGAGAAGATTCTTAATCATTTTGTGAGCGATGCCTTCAGGGATGAGTTGGCTATGGCCAAAAAGGAATTCTTTGAAAATGCGGGAACTCTGGATGAAAATTCAGAACACTATGAATCCCGCATGGCACAGTTTTATGACTGGTATTTCTTTACGCGGGAATTGAAGGGTTTCGGTCAGACTCCTTTGGACGCCTGCCACCTGGTTCGCGAGTTGCGATTTACTGAAGATGAAAAAGATCTTATCGAAGTCCTTAAAAAACATCGTCATTCCATCTTTGAATTTATCAAAATCAAAAATGGCGACGTGTATATCAAGGATCTGATGGCGAATAAGAAGTTGGTGGTTAAAGAATCATCTTACGTATTTGGTTTTGATCCGGATGAGCTGTTCGAGGTGCGTTTGATCCCACAAGGGGAGTCTTTTATTTTCACGCGCGGATTCTGCTTTCATCCTGAAAGTGCCAAAAAGTTCATCTTGAGCGAGGTTAAACGTCATCGCAAGGATCCGGATTTGGATCCTGATCTTATGATGCTTCGTTTGATCAAGATGAGATACAAGTTTGAGCAGTACAAGCATGTAAGGCCAGAGATGATTTACTCCAACGAGGGTAAGCTCGGTATTTAGTTTTATTTTATTTAACTCCGGTATATCCGGAGTTTTTTTTGCTTAGGTTTTGATAAATTGTATTTTCGCAAGGGGGATAGAGTGCCACGTAAGTCCGACATTAAAAAGGTTTTGATTATTGGATCCGGACCGATCGTGATTGGACAAGCCTGTGAGTTCGATTACTCCGGCACTCAGGCCTGTAAGGCCCTGATGAATGAGGGATTGGAAGTCATCCTGGTTAACTCAAATCCAGCGACAATCATGACGGATCCCGAAATTGCCACACGCGTATACGTTGAGCCTCTTAAGGTCGACTATCTGGAAAAGATCATCGCCAAAGAAATGCCTGATGCGGTTATTCCCACTCTGGGCGGTCAAACAGCACTGAATCTTGCCTTGGATCTGCATGGCAAAGGCATTCTACAGAAGTATAAAGTTCAACTGCTGGGGGCGACACCCCAAGTGATCAAAGCCGGAGAGGATCGCGAGATATTCCGCGGACTTCTTGATAAAATCGGCGCCAAGTATCCAAAAAGTCATCTGGTGCGTACTTTCGAACATGGTTTACAAGTAGCCGATGATTTGGGTTACCCCTTGATCCTTCGTCCAAATTACACATTGGGCGGTGGCGGCGGAGGCATTGCCTACTCGCCGGAAGAATATCAAAGCATGCTGGTGGGTGCTCTTCATGAAAGCCCGACATCAGAAGTTCTGGTCGAAGAAAGCATTCTGGGCTGGAAGGAATATGAACTGGAGGTCATGCGTGACTACAAAGGTTCCTTCGTTGTGGTTTGCTCTATTGAAAACTTTGATCCTTGCGGCGTGCATACGGGTGACAGTATTACCGTAGCTCCTCAGCAAACTTTGAGCGATCGTCAGTATCAGGCGATGCGTGATGAGGCCTGCAAGATCATCAATGAAGTGGGAATTCAAACAGGTGGGGCTAATATTCAGTTTGCGGTTCATCCCACGACTCACGAGCGTGTGGTGATCGAAATGAACCCACGGGTAAGTCGTTCATCGGCACTTGCCAGCAAGGCGACCGGCTTCCCGATCGCAAAAATTGCGGCGCTTCTGTCGATCGGCTACAGCCTGGAAGAATTGAAAAATGACATCACTCAAGTGACGCCGTCGTGTTATGAGCCGGCACTGGACTACGTCGTTACAAAAATTCCGCGTTTCGCTTTTGAAAAATTCCAAGGCTCGAAGGATTCATTGACCACGCAAATGAAAAGCGTCGGTGAAGTCATGGGAATCGGTCGTACGCTGCAGGAATCGATGATGAAGGCCTTGGCAAGTCTCGAGGCCAATCCACAGGCGATTCCCGAGGTCATCCTGGAGACTGGTAAGATTTCTTATCCAAATAGTCACCGTATCTATCATCTTTTCCAAGCGTTCCGCGATGGTAAAACCGTGGCTGAGATTCAGGATCTTACGGGTATTATTCCGTACTTCCTGGAGCAAGTTGAGAGTCTGATTAAGTTCGAAAATAAGTTCAAAAACGAATTTAGCGAAAGCAACACGGAACTATTGTTGGCAGCTAAGCGCAAGGGGTTTACAGATGCGCGACTTGCAAGTCTGCTGGGCCAGAGTGCAAAGTTCATTCAGACCTTGCGTGAAAAGCACCAAATGTTTCCAAAATACTCACAAGTTGACACTTGTGCCGGGGAATTCGAGTCATCGACGCCGTATTTCTATTCAACTTACTGGGCACAAGAGTCGGCCCAAGTTGTTGCGAAAGATGCTGTGGTTGTGATCGGCAGCGGTCCGAATCGCATTGGGCAGGGGATCGAATTTGATTATAGCTGTGTTCGCGGTGTGAAAGCATTCCGCAAAAACGGCAAAAAAGTGATCATGGTGAATTCCAATCCTGAAACGGTTTCCACTGACTACGACACTTCGGATGTCTTGTTTTTTGAGCCGCTGACTTCAGAAAGCTTGATCGAAATCATGCGTTTCATGAAACCGTATGGTTTTGTTGCTCAATTGGGTGGCCAGACGCCCATCAATGTGGCTCCGGATTTGGTGGCTGCAGGTTATCAGTTACTTGGATCTTCCTTGCAGACTATCGATCTTGCAGAAGACCGTGGCTTGTTCACGAAAATTTGCAAAGAATTGAATTTTGAAATTCCAAACTCCGCCATGGCGGGATCGTTGACAGAAGCTCTGGCCAGCGAGAACCAAGTCGGATATCCAATGATCTGTCGCCCTAGCTATGTCCTGGGTGGACGCCGCATGGAAGTGATCGAGAACCGTGATGAATTGATTTCATACTTTCAGCGACATGGGGATTATATTTCCACTGAAAAGCCATGCATGATGGATCAGTTCCTGGCTGGCGCACTTGAAGTCGATGTGGATTTGGTGCGCGGGGTGGATTGGACTCTGATCGGTGGAGTCGTCGAGCATATCGAGGCTGCAGGCGTTCACTCCGGGGACTCCATGGGTGTATTGCCGCCTCATCGTTTGAAAAATGAAACTTGTGACCGTATCGAACAACTTAGCATTCAATTGGCGAATCGCATTGGCGTTATCGGGCATTTGAATCTTCAGTTGGCAGTTAAGAATGACATCGTCTATATGCTTGAAGCGAATCCTCGCAGCTCGCGTTCAGTTCCATTCGTAGCCAAAGCAACTGGCATTCCGCTGATTGATCTTGGTGTCGCAGCGATGCTGGGCAAGAAGGCGAGCGAATTGAATCTGGGTAATTTGAAGTGGAGAAATACAAACACAGTTTCAGTGAAAGGTGTTGTGTTCCCATTCAAGAAGTTCCCGGAGTCAGATTCCATCCTTGGGCCTGAAATGAAATCAACCGGGGAAAGCATGGGGCGCGGGAAGGACTATTCCGAAGCGCTATGTAAAGCGTTCTTATCAAGTAACATAAGACTTCCGAAAACGGGTCAGGTTTTCTTTTCTTTGCGGGACAAGGACAAAGAAGCCATGTTGCCTCTGGTTCGCGAACTGCAAAGAATGGGATACGGAGTTTCGGCGACGACAGGAACGGCGGCTTTCTTTAATGATAAAGGTGTGAACTGTCTGTCATTAAGAAAAGTCGATGAGGGACGTCCTCACTGCGTGGATAAAATTCGCTCAGGCGAAGTGGCCTTCGTGATCAACACCACCTCGGGTCGTCGTGCGATCGAGGCCAGCTTCGACATTCGTCGAGCTTGTACGGACTACAATATTCCGTGCCTGACCGAGAGTGATGCCGCTGAAGCCTTTGTTCTTGCTTTGAAAAACACCAGAAATGAGTCATCATCAGTCGAAGCGTTACCTTCGATGGAGGCCTTTTGATTTCATTTTCACGAATGTTTGGCAATGCAGTGTTCTGCGTCCTTGCGACCATGGCGGTTTGTTCAGTAACTCAGGCCGCAGATAAAACTCCAGCGCAACTGACCATCGGGATGATTCCCGGTGGTGATCCTAAAAAGGAAGCCGAGCAAGGCATGGCTTTGGCTCGGGAGCTGCAGACACGGTTGCGCATTCCAGTGACAATGTATATTTCCAAGAACTACACCGGGCTTGTTGATGCAATGAAAAGCAAGAAAGTGGACTTCGCGTTCTTCTCTTCATCAACTTTTGTATTGGCGGAAAAACAGGCGCAGGCCAAAGTTTTGCTGAAAAAGGTTTGGCAGGAGCCGTACTACTATTCGGCGATAATAGTTCCGGCTAAATCCAAAATAAAAAATGTGAAGGATCTGAAGGGCAATAGAATTGCTTTTGTCGACGAGCAATCCTCCTCGGGATATCTATATCCAAAAGTGGAAATTCGTAAGCAAGGCCTGGAAGAAAAGGATTTGAAGGTCCAGTTTACTGGTAATCACCAGGCTTCCATCAAAGCACTTGAGTCCAATGAGGTCGACGCGGCGGCAGTGTTCAGCGACGACGAGCAGGGGAAGCAAGGGGCCTGGATTAAATTTGCTGACACCAAGAATAAGTTCAGAGTCATTTGGATGAGTCAGCCTATTCCCAATGATCCTTTCTGCGTACGGCAGGATTTTTATGACGAATATCCCAAGGTCACCCATGATATGATGTTTGCCTTGATTGAAATCCTGGAACAAACAGCGGATAAAAACACTTATTCTGAAATTTTGGGTTCTCGTGACTTGATGCCAGCCACCTCTAAACAGTATGATCCTGTGAGGGAGATGGTGAAAGCTTTGAATATTGAGCTGAAACCTTAATGCATCAATGTCAGTACTTCTTGTTGAAAATTTAAATAAGACTTTCAAGGGCGGGCTTTTCGAAAAAGATCGCCACGTATTGCAAAATGTTTCCTTTCAACTTCCAGAAGGTCAGACGACCGGTTTCGTCGGAAGTAACGGAGCAGGAAAAACCACCACCATTAAATGCATCTTCGACTTTATTCGTCCCGACAGCGGACGAATCGATTTCTTTGGTGCCCCTTTAAGCAGTGAATCCAAAACTCGTATCGGGTATTTGCCCGAGCGCCCTTATTTGTATGAGTTTTTGACGGGGATGGAATTTTTGCGACTTCATTGGAATCTTTGTTATGGTCTGACTCAGAAAGACTTTATCGAAAGAGCCCACGAAGCCCTAAAAAAAGTGGACTTGTTTGATGCCCGTGACCGCAGATTGCGTACCTACTCCAAAGGGATGCTGCAAAGAGCGGGGATCGCACAGGCTATTCTGACCCGTCCGGATCTTTTGATTTTGGATGAGCCCATGTCGGGATTGGATCCCGATGGCCGTGCATTGGTGAAGGATATTCTGCGCGAAGAGCAAAAGCGTGGGGTCACCCTTTTCTTCAGCAGCCATTTACTTCAGGACATGGAGGAATTGTGTTCCCGTCTAGTGGTGGTGAATAAAGGCAAAATTATCTATGAAGGGGCTCTTCCTCAGTTTATGGCGGAGTTTCAAAGCTTGGAAAAAGCCTTCCAGGTGCTTAAGAATCGTGAGGCTGGCAATGTCTAAGGTATGGACTCTGGCAAAGACGACTTTGCGTGAAATGTTGCGTGAAAAGATCTTCTTCGTGGTTATTGTCATTGCTGTTTTGATGATTGCGCTTAGCTTCCTGTTGGGCGCGCTTTCATTTGCCGAACAAATTAAAATCATGGCGGATTTTGGTTTCCTGGGTGTGCAGTTGGCCCTTCTGGGGATAGCCCTTTTTTCGGGCTCGTACATCATCGCCAAAGAGGTTGAAAAGCAAACTTGCCTGCTGATTTTGTCCCGTCCAGTGACTCGCAATCAGTTTATTCTGGGCAAATTGTTCGGGGTTTTGGCACTGAATACGATTCTACTGGGGATCCTGGCTCTTATTTTGTCGGTGTTGCTGGGGATTTGGAAAACGCCGGAGCAATTCATAGGTTTTGCTGAAATCTGTTTAAGCTTATGGTTTGAAAGCTCGGTGATTTTGGCTTTTGTGATGTGGTTCAGCCTTGTCGTGCGTCCTGTATTGGCATTGTGTGCGGGGATTGTTCTGTTCTTATTGGGACATTGGTTGGGAGATCTGGCTTTCTTTGCTGCAAAAAGCAAGGAACCCATGTTCACTCAGATAGTTGAAGGACTTCACTGGATTGTACCTAATCTTTACCGCATGAATTGGAAGTCGGCGTACTATCTGCAAAGCGGATTGCCGGCGAAAGATGTTATGTGGATGGTGGCCCATATGACGGGTTGGTTCGTTATCTATGTCCTTTTGACAAACTTCTGTTTCAGGAGAAAAGACATTGTCTAGTTTGGATACCTTCTATTATATCGTTTTCTTCGTTTTTGGTGCTTTGCTAGGCAGCTTTGGAAATGTCGTTATTTATCGTCTGCCTCGCGAGGAAAGTGTCGTTAAGCCACGCAGCTATTGCTACAGCTGCAAAACGCAGATCGCATGGTATGACAATATTCCGATTTTTAGCTGGTTTATCCTGCGTGGAAAATGCCGTAAATGCGGTGCCAAGTTCTCTTTCCGCTATCCGTTGGTTGAAATCATCATGGGCGTACTATTTGCGCTTTGTTATCACTATGCAGGTATTTCCTGGTCACTGATTGAATATCTATTGTTTGTTTTCGGTTTGGTGATTTGTACATTTATTGATCTGGATCATATGATTTTGCCGGATGAGTTCACACTTTCCGGTATCGTGATTGGTTTGGTCGGGGCCGCATTGAATCCTCAACGTGAATTCCTGGATGCACTATTTGGTGTGTTGATGGGCGGGGGATTTTTGTGGGGCATGGCTTACCTATATTGGATCTTCACCAAACAGGAAGGTATGGGGGGCGGAGACATCAAACTCCTGGCTTGGATCGGTGCCATCGTTGGATGGCAGGCCATTCCGTTTGTGATTATGTCATCGGCCATCATCGGAAGTGTTGTTGGTATCGTTGCCGCCAGAAAACAAAAAGCAGGACTAAAGACTGTAATTCCGTTCGGACCTTACCTCGCCCTAGGTGCGATATTGTATTTGTTTGGCGGCCAGACGATAGCATTGTGGTACCTGGACCTTTTTCTTCCTGGATTAAGCTAAAGTCGCTAGACCCCTGGTTTGACATTCCATTCCCAAGCAGAAATAATTTACTATGTTAGACCTGCGTCTAAAGACGTAAGTCTTTAAAAAGACATCGAAGTGGTTCAACTGGGGAAGCAGCTAAAGAATGTTTTTTAAATCGAAAAAAGTAATCGGACTCGACATCGGTACGAGTTCCATTAAATTAGCCGAAATGGACGTGAGTGGAAAGGGAGCCCAGCTGCTCTCCTTTGGTATCGTTCCCACTCCTCCAAGTTCCGTTTCTGGCGGCGAAATAGTTGATATCGCATCAGTTGGTATAGCTATTCAGAATCTGATCAACGAAGTTAAATCCAAGCGAAAAAACATTGCCACGGCCATGTGGGGAACTGCGGTTATCGTCAAGAAAATCACAATACCAAAAATGGACAAGAAGTTGGTTAAGGATCAAATTCGCTTCGAGGCCGAGCAATACATTCCGTTTGATATCAATAATATCAGCTTGGCCCATCACATTCTTCCGACCAGCGTTTCTCCGGATACAATGGATATTCTATTGATTGCCGCCCAAAATGAATTGGTGACCCAGTACACACAAGTCATCGAGTTCAGTGCATTGAAATGCTCTATTCTGGATGTCAGCGGCTTTGCTCTGGCTAACTCCTTTGAGGCGAATTACGGAAAATTCACCGGCGAAGTTATCGGTATTTTGAACTTTGGTGCTTCGATTACGAACTTCGTTGTGCTTCAGTACGGCGAAATTATTTTCTGTCGTGATATTCCGGTTGGTGGCGCCAACTATACAAATGAAATTCACAAAGCGATGGGTGTCACAGTGGGCGAGGCGGAAGCATTGAAGCTCAGTGCTGTTTCCCGTCGTGATGTTCCAGATGATGTGCACAGTGTGATCAGTGCCACCAACGAAGCTGTCACCGAAGAAATTCGCAGCAGTTTGGACTTTCTGAGTGCAACTACAAATGGTCTGACTTTGAATCGTTGTTTCTATACAGGCGGCAGTTCACAAACTTCCGGCTTGGTTGAAACGATCACGCGTGTGACTGGTATTCCAATGGAGCCATTCAACCCGTTTGCCAAAATCAAGGCCAATCCCAAGAAGTTCTCCCCAGAGTATCTGGCGCAGATCCGCAACTTTGCGGGTGTCGTTACCGGATTGGCGCTTCGTCAGGAAGGGGATGGCACGTGATTAAAATTAATCTGGCCTCTCCTGCAGTAGGGACGAATGCGGCACTTGGCTCTCAATTTGGCGATGGTGATGGGGGTGAAATCCTTATTACCGATGAAACCCGCAAGGAAGCCATCAAGAGACTGGTGGTTGCGCTAATTCCGGTTATTGGTCTCTATGTTTATCAAGAACAGCACATTCCCCAGCTGCAAGCGCAGTTGTCGACTATGCAGACCACTCTTCGAGAGCTTGAAGAATACAATGCCAAGCAGGCTGCATCCGTGGCAGAGATTAAAAAGTTCAAGGAAGACGAAGCCATCATTGAGGCCCGTATTTCCGCTCTTGATAAAATCTCCAGAGATCGTTATCGCGAAATTCGCGTCATGGATCTTTTGCAGCAGGTAATTCCAGAAAAAGCATGGCTGACCCAAGTGAACTTGAATCCGGAAAAAATGAATGTCCAGGGATTGGGTCTGAGTGATTTTGAAGTGTCGCAGTTTTTGGAAGCTTTGACGAAGTCGGTTTTCCTGATGGATGTGAATTTGGTCAGTTCCACGGAAGTAACTGTGGATGGAATGATTTTAAAGAAATTTGAAATCAGCGCGGTTTTGGAGAGAGCACAATGAATAAGTTCTTCGAAACACTTGCCACATATACTTACGGGAAGGCTTTCGGTTTAGGTATTCTGCTTTGTGCGGTATTTTACTTCACGTTGTACGATGACGGTTCTGCTCTTCAGGCGCAGATCGCCGGTGTTCAGCAACAGGTGCAAGAGCAGGAAGCCAAAAAGAAAGACACTGACGCCACTTTGAAACAAGTTAATGAAATGCGTGAAAAGCTGGGGCGCCTCAGTCAGCAATATCAGGAGATTTCACGTCGATTGCCCACGGTGTTGTTTTCCATTGATATCAATAAGGCCATTGACGGTTTTGCGCGCGGCGCGGGTGTCAGTGTTAAAATCAAAAAGCCAACGGAAAATATCAAACGCGAAGTCGTTGAAGAAGTTCCTGTGGACGTGACTTTAGAGGGCAGCTACGCACAGCTGGCGCAATTTGTATCACTCGTGTCCTCCTCGGAGCGTATGGCACGCGTGAAGAACATTGTAATTACAGAACAGTCGGATGCAGATCCGACCAAGAAGTTGAAATTTGAAGGTCAGGTTGTGGGTTATAAACTTGCTCCTGAAAAAGAAAAAACGGAGACGGCGCAGTGAAATCAGTAAGATGGATTATGTCTTACATTATAGTTGCCGCATTGGGGCTTTGGCTGGCATTCGCTGTCAGCGCTAAGTTCATGTCTCCGGCATACTCTCAAGAGCAGCCTCCCATGGAACAGCCTCCGGGACCTCCCGCTGCAGGGCCCAACAATGGAGACTTGCCTCCTGAGTTTATGAACGAAGTAAATCAGGCGCCGCCAGGCGGAGCACCGCCACCGGCTCCTCCGCCAAATGTTCCGCCTGCCAATACGCAAACGGCACCGCCGGCAATTCCGGCACCAGCTCCAGCTGACTTCCCTCAGGAGCCAATGCCAATGGGTGATGCGGTGACAGCACCGGCAGCTCCTTCAATCGGGGATATGCTGTCTAAAGACAGCTATGTATATGATCCAAATGGCAAGCGCGATCCGTTCAAGCCGTTTAGAGTTATTAAAGTCAGCCGCAAAGAAGTTCCAGTGGATCAGTTGGAGCCTTTGCAGCGTTGGGATCTGGACAGATTGCAGATCATCGGTATTTTGTGGGACGTAAGAACCCCACGTGCCATGGTTCGCGATCCAGATGGCGGTGTGTTTACAGTGGTTAAGAACTCAAAAATGGGCCGAAATGATGGATATATTTCGGCTATCCGTGAAGGTGAGATTGTCGTTATCGAAACACGTTTCGATGAAGACAAGCCAATTAAAGAATCTCGCATCATGGAGTTTAAAAAATAATCTCTTTAAGGGAGGTACTAATGAACGGATTCATTAGACTAATGATCGTCTCTGCATTGATTGCATCTCTTACCTCGTGTGCAAGCCGCCCACCACAGGACGATCTGCTATTGGATGATGGCCTTGATTCCTCTGCAAACGCGGAATTAAGCCTGGATGATATTTCCGATGAACCTGTCGCTGAAGCTGACTCGGGAGCTGCTGCTCCGGCGGACTCAGGCTCCACAGACGAATTTGCGGATTTCGAAAATGACAGCGCACCAGCTCAGCCGACAGAGCAGGCTCAGGGTGGAAATCTTGAGGACGAATTCAATATGGCTGAAGGTGATGCGCCTGCGGCGGCCCCAGCGGAACAAGCTCCTGCGCAAGCGGATGCAGGTCCGGTGGAAATGCCACCTATCGAGGAAATGGCTCCTCCAGCAGAACCAGAGATCGCGGATATGCCAGAGCAGCCAGCTGTTCCAGCACCAGAGCCGGAAATCTCTCAGGAACCAGTTGTATCACCAGTTGCGGATAATCAGGCAAAACCTGCGACCATCACGGACCTGCAGTTTAAATCCAATGAAAATGGCGGGACAGTTGTAGTTCAGGCAAATCGTCCTTTGAACTTTACGACTCGTACAAATCCTGATTTGCACCAATATATAGTCGAAGTCGAAAATGCCATTCTTCCGGATCGTCTGAAGCGTTCATTGAATACCAAGGACATTCGTGGTGCGGTGGGCGCAATTGATGCTTATCAAAACCCAGGATCCACAACAGCACGCTTTGTGATTCAATTGCGTGAAGGCGTCTCTGAGCCAGCAGTACAGAACGAAGGGAACTCTCTTCTGATCGTTGCTGCCGGTACAGCGGCCACTAACGTTGCTGCAGATTCTTCAGCGGGAGAGACGGAAGGTCAAACTGCCGGATCTGAAACTAAAATTCTGCCAAATCAAAACCTGACAGAATTCCTGACGGGCAATACGCAGTTTTACGGTAAAAAAATCTCCATCGAGACCAGCAACATGGATATCCGCGATGCTTTGAATCTGATCACAGAGGAAAGCGGCGTGAACATGGTCATTGCTGAAGAGGTTCGTGGTAGCGTCAGTTTGAAACTGCGCCAGGTTCCTTGGGATCAGGCTTTGGTTGTTCTTATGAGAGCACGTAAACTTGGATATACGCGCCAGGGCAACGTGCTAAGAATTGCTCCCTTGGTTGATTTGCGCTCCGAGGAAGACGATGCGAATAAACTGGCTTTGGCTCGTAAAAATCTGGAGCCATTGAAAGTTCGTATGTTCTCTATCAGTTACGCAAAAGTCGATGACCTTGAAAAGAAGCTAAAAGACTTCTTGGGCGAGCGTGGTAAAGTCGTAGGCGACCCACGTACAAGCTCATTGGTTGTGACTGATATCGCAGAAAACATCGATCGCGCAGCGAAGTTGATCCACAGCCTGGATACACAGCCGCCACAAGTCTTGATTGAGGGTAAAATCGTTGAAGCCTCCGAGCGTTTCATGCGCTCGATCGGTGTCAGCTGGAACGTTTCCGGTCAGTCGATCAATCTGGGCAATACTCAGCGTGGTCCGGTGACGATGAATCCACGATTCAATATCAATCCGACAAACTCTCCGACGGGTGCATTCAACTTCGCCGTGGATGTTGGTACTCTGGACATTTTCGGAAGTATTTCAGCGGCCTTGTCGTTATCTGAAACTGAGCAGAAAGTTAAGACCTTGTCCTCTCCACGTATCCTGACAATGTCCAATGAGACAGCGTACATTAGTCAGACTACAGAAGTACCGGTCAAGCAAACGACGATCACAGGCAACTCCCAGCAGGATACGTATCAATTTAAGCCATTGGCACTGCGTTTAGATGTTACTCCTCAGGTAACGGTGGACGGATCTGTTATGATGAAAGTTAAAGTGGCTCGTCAAACCCGTGGTGCGACTGAGGGTGACGGGGCGTTCTCGACGGATGCACGTGAGGCAGATACACGCGTACTGGTTAAGAATGGTCAGACCGCAGTTATCGGGGGTATCTACACAAGTGATGCCACTGATGGTGAAACAGGTGTTCCTTGGTTCCGTGAAATTCCGTACCTGGGCAACCTGTTCAAAATGAAAGCTGTTAACAAAGAGAAGAGAGAGCTTTTGGTGTTCCTGACTCCGCGAGTGACAACTCCAGCAGTAACGCCAGCTAACTCTGATCAAATGTAGGGAGGGTGATATGAAGCTGATCAGTCTGACTCTAATTTCGATCGCGATAGCCAGCCTTACTTCGTGTGGTGGCTCTGAGCAGAGTGTTGAAGTCTCGACTTCAACCGCTGTAAGATGGACGGTTCCGTCCAAGGGCTTTTCTTGCTACGCGAACAAAACGGCGCAGGAAACAAACACCACTGCGACCAGTGATGTTGACGAAGCGTATTTTTCAATTTCAAAGCTGAATATCACATCAGCAGATAGTTCACGAGATACTGTGATAAGTTTGGTGAACGTTATTTATACTCCACCCAACGGTTCTGAAATTGTTTGCGACTTTGGTGCCGAGGAGCTGGCAGCATTGAGTTCCGATTGGTGGGGTAATCCCAATAAGGAAGCAAGAATCACAGCGGGCACAAGCGGTTTTTCGACCGATTGTCCGATACGCTGCGGTGGTATCAGCATTAATATCAAAAGCTTTACTGCCAGCGGGGTTATTAAAGTTTATGGATATACGGTAGATCCAGATGACGAAGATGACCAGCAGGGTTTTTCAACGACGACGTATTTTACTTACGGATCGCAGTACTAGTTAGTAGCAGAATCAGTTTGAATAAAACGGCTTCGACAGAATTGTTGAAGCCGTTTTTCTTTTATTTAACACATGAAAAGCCCGGAGCACTATTGCTGACATTTGCCACGGAATAGCAAACGGCTCCCGATGCGTCCTTAATTTGCACCAATTGACTGGTAACTCCGCGAGAACTGGTTATTTCAATAAGCTCCACTGTCGAGCCATCCGTAAATGAGGTTGTGGCTTTATTTTGGTAGCCACTATTTGCCGCAATGCCCGCAGTGGCGGCTAAAACAATGAATAATACGAAATAGACACGTTTCTTCATAATTTATCCTCATCTAGGTGATTTCGGCAGCCAAATGATCTATAGATTCCTCCATGGATCTATTTTCAGCCTCATCCGCATCTCTATCGACTTCTCCTCTGTCCGAAATTCTTCGTCCAAAAAACCTGGATGAGATCATCGGTCAGGAAAAGACCATTGGAGTACAGTCTAAACTGGGGCAAATGCTACGCAAAGGCTACCTGCCAAGTCTCATAATCTGGGGCCCTCCAGGCACCGGGAAAACGACTTTCGCCTTGGCCCTCAGTCAGCACTTCAAAGCGCACTTCGAAAATATCAATGCCACAGAGGCAGGAACCAAGGCGCTCCGTGAAATCGGAGAGGCCGGTCGTGATCGTCGCCTGCAGTATCAGCAAAAAACCATTCTGTTCGTGGACGAGATCCATCGTTTTAACAAAGGCCAGCAGGACGTACTTTTGCCATTCGTCGAAAAAGGCGATCTGGTATTGGTCGGCGCCACCACTGAAAATCCCAGTTATGAATTAAATCGGGCCTTATTAAGCCGTTGCCGCGTGGTGGTTTTCGAGCGTCTTAGTGAATCGAACTTACAGCACATCGTAAAGCGTGCTGAAGAACAGTATGCCAAGACTCTTACTCAAGTGTTGCAGCCAGAGGCGATAGAAAATCTGCTGCAATTCTCTGATGGGGACGCCCGTCGTCTGATTAACAGTCTCGAGATTTTATACAGCTTCATGAAAGACGGGGAGGAGTCTCCGCTTTCGACCAATGACATGAGGGAGCTGCTTCAACAAAACCCCATCGGCTACGACAAAAACTCCGAGATGCATTACGATGTGATTTCAGCATTTATCAAAAGCATTCGGGGCAGTGATCCCGATGCGGCTGTTTATTACCTTGCACGCATGCTTGACGGTGGAGAAGACCCTGTTTTCATCGCTCGTCGGCTTATTATTCTGGCCTCGGAGGACATCAGCAACGCTGATCCTCGCGCTATTTCAGTGGCGATTGCTGGTCTGCAGGCGGTCGAGGCTATTGGAATGCCAGAGGGGGCGATCACGCTTTCTCAAGTGGCCACTTATCTGGCGTCCTGTCCAAAATCAAACGCTTCCTATCTGGCTCTTCACAAGGCTCGCGCCTTGGTGGAAACCACAAAAACCCTGCCAGTGCCGCTGCACCTGCGTTCTTCGAAAACCGCATTGGCCAAGGATCTGGGCTACGGGAAAGACTACAAATATCCCCACGACTATCCGACGGGCTGGACAGAACAAAGTTATCTTCCTGAGGAACTTAAAGGGGAGAAGCTTTATGAGCCTACAACTCACGGGTTCGAAAAGAATATTCGCGAGTATCTAGCCTGGATGAAACAGCGCCGCTCCGAAAACAAGGAGTCCTAGGTTCGACCTCTCGGCTTGGCCTTGTCGGTCTGGGAATGCGTGTTCCGCGACACGCCATCCGGGCTCACCGTGGCCCGCCTTTGGCGGGTGCGCGCTTCCTGCGCCCACGGAGGTCGCTGCACACGCATTCCCAGTCCGCCAAATCCAAGACGAGAAGTCTCTACTTGGATCTTTTTTCAGGCGGGCTTTAAAAAGAAAAAGGGGACTGTTGTCCCCTTACTCTATTTTCGATTGTTGATTTTCTATTTTCTATATTGCTCTTTGGGCGCAGACGCAGAGGCATTCTTCGGTGCCTTGGGATGTGTGCGTGTGTTTGGTGTTGGCTGGGATTTCAACTCGGTCGCCGGGGCGTAGTACGAATTGGTTGCCGGAGATGTTGAATAGCATTTCGCCGGAGACGATGATGCGCACTTCTGCAAAGGGGTGGCGGTGGTCAGGGATTTTTGTTTGAGGGGCGTAGACCTCGTCAAACGGCTCCAGGCCTTCTGCTTCCAGAATCATATGTACTTGTGTTTTGCTTGGCACCAGGGGGGCCTGCCATCTTGTGATGATCATAAATCGCCTCTTCTATCTTGTCTTAGTTATCTCAAATCGGAACATGAACTACAAGTCACGCCGCGATTGACTCGCCTTGAAACACCTTCCCGAGGGAAAAATCAAATTGCTACAGGATAAGAGACTGGTTTCTAAATAATTGAATTATTCGACGTTAAGTCCCTTCCTGGGATGTCGATACCTTTATGGTAAAGAAAGGCCCAGTTCGGGGAGGGTAATTTGAGCAATTCTAAATCAAAGTCGACACACGCGGAACTTGATCACATCTTGAATTTTGTCGATTCCTCAAAAGGGCTTCGCGCGAAAATGAATGATACTGGTAGAGTGCAATTGCGCCAGGATCTGGATGGAAAATTATTTACGTTTAGCTCTCAGGATATCAATGAAGTCCTGCATAGAGCAGACTCTGAAGGTAAGGCTTTCTTGCAGGTAAACTTCAAGAATGGCGCTAAGATCTTGTTAACTGAAACATTGATTGGCTTTAAGCCGATTGAAACTTTGGGTCTGGATATGTCCAGAATCCCTAAAGTGGTTACAACTCCCGACTTGGTGAGTGTGTTTGAGGCGATTGAAGAGTCTTTGGGGGCCGATAACGGCAACGATACAGAGACCGAGATCCTCAAAAAGGTCTATTTGGCGATTATTAGCGGCGGCGAAAAGGTCGGCTTCGATCTAGCGGCTGAACGTAGGTGGTTAAACCGACTTCTTGCGTCTAAACTAAAAGCCTGCGCCTAAAAATCAGTAATAACATACACTTAAATTAGATTTTTGATGAAAACGAGGCTCCCGCCTCGTTTATTTATTAGGCAGAATTCTGCTACTCATTAAAAATTCGAAAAAAAGCTATTGACCTTTTTCGGGGTCTGGGCGAAAACCAGTCCCACTTTGAGGGGGTATAGCTCAGCTGGGAGAGCGTCTGATTTGCATTCAGAAGGCCGCAGGTTCGATCCCTGTTACCTCCACCAAACTTCCTTTTTTAGGACTTTCGTCGAAATGATGAAAAAATAAAAAAGTGATTGACGAGGACAAAATACAGAGTAATATCTGTTCCTCGCGCTGCTGAAAGGCAGTGAATTTTAAGTTTCGCTCTTTGAAAACTGAATAGCTAGAAGAAATAGATTTTTGGGCTCTTAGTTGAACAAGCAATTGTTCAACACAATTTCAAAAAAAATATTCGAACAAACAACAAGCGAAAGCTAGTAGTTTGCAAGATTCAGAATTTAAACTGGAGAGTTTGATTCTGGCTCAGAACAAACGCTGGCGGCGTGCCTAATACATGCAAGTCGAACGGGGAAAGCTTTCGGGTGAGTACTAGTGGCGCACGGGTGAGTAACGCGTGGATAATCTGCCTTAGAGTGGGGGATAACGAATCGAAAGATTCGCTAATACCGCATAAGACCACAAGAACTGCGGTTCAAGGGGTCAAAGGTTTTTCGCTCTAAGATGAGTCCGCGTAAGATTAGCTAGTTGGTGAGGTAATGGCTCACCAAGGCGACGATCTTTAACTGGTCTGAGAGGATGATCAGTCACACTGGAACTGAGACACGGTCCAGACTCCTACGGGAGGCAGCAGTAGGGAATATTGCACAATGGAGGAAACTCTGATGCAGCGACGCCGCGTGAGTGATGAAGGCCTTCGGGTCGTAAAGCTCTGTCGCAGGGGAATAAAAAAATGAATGTACCCTGCAAGAAAGGATCGGCTAACTTCGTGCCAGCAGCCGCGGTAAGACGAGGGATCCTAGCGTTGTTCGGAATTATTGGGCGTAAAGCGGGTGTAGGTGGCTATGTAAGTCAGGTGTGAAAGCCTAGGGCTCAACCCTAGAAGTGCATCTGATACTGCGTAGCTTGAGTGGTAGAGAGGATAGTAGAATTCTTGGTGTAGTGGTAAAATACGTAGATATCAAGAGGAATACCGGTGGCGAAGGCGGCTATCTGGCTACACACTGACACTCAGACCCGAAAGCGTGGGGATCAAACAGGATTAGATACCCTGGTAGTCCACGCTATAAACGATGGATACTTGTTGTTGGAGGTATTGACCCCTTCAGTGACGAAGCTAACGCGTTAAGTATCCCGCCTGGGGAGTACGGTCGCAAGATTAAAACTCAAAGAAATTGACGGGGGCCCGCACAAGCGGTGGAGCATGTGGTTTAATTCGATGCAACGCGAAGAACCTTACCTAGGCTTGACATATATTGGAATATTGGCGGAAACGCCGTAGCTCGCAAGAGCCGATATACAGGTGCTGCATGGCTGTCGTCAGCTCGTGTCGTGAGATGTTGGGTTAAGTCCCGCAACGAGCGCAACCCCTGCATTTAGTTGCCAGCATTAAGTTGGGCACTCTAGATGGACTGCCGGTGTTAAACCGGAGGAAGGTGGGGATGACGTCAAGTCCTCATGGCCCTTATGCCTAGGGCTACACACGTGCTACAATGGTAGTCACAAACTGAAGCGAAGTCGCGAGATGGAGCTAATCGGAGAAAAGCTATCTAAGTTCAGATTGGTCTCTGCAACTCGAGACCATGAAGTTGGAATCGCTAGTAATCGCGGATCAGAATGCCGCGGTGAATACGTTCCCGGGCCTTGTACACACCGCCCGTCACACCATGAAAGTTGGTTGTACCAGAAGTCGCTGCGCTAACCGCAAGGAGGCAGGCGCCCAAGGTATGGTCGATGATTGGGGTGAAGTCGTAACAAGGTAGCCGTAGGGGAACCTGCGGCTGGATCACCTCCTTTCTAAGGATTATGGTGATCGGCATTTCAAGCTTGTCTTGAAAAAAGCAATCACAATCTTAGGTCAACGCTCCTCTTCCCGAGGAAGCGTGAGTCCCAAAAATCTATTCTAGCTGTTTAGTTTTGAAAGAGTGAAAACTCTTAATCGCATCTAACATGGGCCAGTAGCTCAGTTGGTTAGAGCACACGCTTGATAAGCGTGGGGTCGGAAGTTCGAGTCTTCCCTGGCCCACCAACTTTCAACAAATTGAGTTGGTCTGTTAGAGGTGAATAAGAGATTTTTACGCTTGAACGATTTTCGTTCTTTGACAATTGAATAGATTGATTTAGTTGATTTTTAGCGAGGTTAGTTCCATTTTTTAAAGCTACAAAGGGCTTACGGTGGATGCCTTGGCACTAAGAAGCGATGAAGGACGTGGTAAGCTGCGATAAGCTTCGGGTAGTGGCACACACACTTTGACCCGGAGATTTCCGAATGGGGAAACCCACCATTTTATGGTATCATTCACTGAATACATAGGTGTCTGAAGCGAACGAGGGGAAGTGAAACATCTCAGTACCCTCAGGAAGAGAAATCAATTCCGAGATTCCCCTAGTAGTGGCGAGCGAACGGGGAACAGCCTAAACCTTAATCATTTATTTGATTGAGGGGTCGTGGGACCGCGATGTGGGACCGGAGAGTATAGAACAACAGTCTGGAAAGTCTGGCAAGATAGGGTGATAGCCCCGTGTTCGAAATGCTCAATGGCTCTAGCGGCATCCCGAGTACCACAAAACACGTGAAATTTTGTGGGAATCTGTGAGGACCACCTCATAAGGCTAAATATTCCTTAGTGACCGATAGTGAACAAGTACCGTGAGGGAAAGGTGAAAAGAACCCCGAGAGGGGAGTGAAATAGAAACTGAAACCGTAAGCTTACAAGCAGTTAGAGCCCCTTACGTGGGTGATAGCGTACCTTTTGCATAATGAGTCAGCGAGTTATGTTTGCAAGCGAGATTAAGCCGTTGAAGGTGTAGTCGTAGCGAAAGCGAGTCTGAATAGGGCGTTTAGTTTGCAGGCATAGACCCGAAACCCGGTGATCTAATCATGGACAGGTTGAAGCGAGGGTAACACCTCGTGGAGGACCGAACAAGTTGAGGTTGAAAACTCTTTTGATGATCTGTGATTAGGGGTGAAAGGCCAATCAAACTGGGTGATAGCTGGTTCTCCCCGAAATATATTTAGGTATAGCGTTGAGTAAAAAGTATCGTGGAGGTAGAGCACTGAATGGGCTAGGGGTCTTTACCGGATTACCAAACCCAAATAAACTCCGAATGCCACAGATATGTTCCTCAGCAGGCAGACGCAGGGTGATAAGGTCATGCGTCGAGAGGGAAAGAGCCCAGACCAACAGCTAAGGTCCCTAAATGCACGCTCAGTGGAGAACGTTGTGGAGTTACTTTGACAACTAGGAGGTTGGCTTAGAAGCAGCAATCCTTTAAAGAAAGCGTAATAGCTCACTAGTCTAGTGACTCTGCGCGGAAGATACAACGGGGCTAAGCGTGTTACCGAAGCTTTGGATTAAGATATTTTATATTTTAGTGGTAGGGGAGCGTTCTAGCGTAGGATGAAGGTTGACCGGTAGGACAGCTGGACGAACTAGAAGTGATCATGCTGACATAAGTAGCGTTGAACTCGGGTGAAAAACCCGGGCGCCGAAAACTCAAGGATTCCTGGGTAAAGATAATCTTCCCAGGGTTAGTCGAGTCCTAAGATGAGGCCAAGTGGCGTAATCGATGGCAAAACGGTTAATATTCCGTTACCTAGCAAATTGTGTTTAAGGAATGACGGTATAGGCTATCTCAGCCTCTTATTGGATTGAGGTGTAAGCGTGTAGGTGGTGTCGTAGGCAAATCCGCGGCACATAACACTGAGGCGTGAATGCGAGATTCTTTGAATCGGAAGTGAGAAAAGCCATGTATCCAAGAAAAGTTTCGTAAATTTAGATTTGTTAGCTCGTACCGTAAACCGACTCAGGTGAGTGGGGTGAATATCCTAAGGCGATGGGGTGAATTTTGGTCAAGGAACTCGGCAACTTAACACCGTAACTTCGGGAAAAGGTGTGCCCGCGAGAGTGTAAGGATTTACTCCCCAAGCTTTTTCGGGTCGCAGAGAAATGGGAGTAGCGACTGTTTATCAAAAACACAGGTATGTGCAAAGTCTCAAGACGAAGTATACATACTGACGCCTGCCCGGTGCTGGAAGGTTAAGAGGATTAGTTAGCGCAAGCGAAGCTGAGAATCGAAGCCCCAGTAAACGGCGGCCGTAACTATAACGGTCCTAAGGTAGCGAAATTCCTTGTCGGGTAAGTTCCGACCTGCACGAATGGCGTAACGACTTCTCCGGTGTCTCGACCAAATGCCTCGCGAAATTGAATTCTCGGTGAAAATGCCGAGTACCCGCAGAAAGACGGAAAGACCCCGTGAACCTTTACTGTAGCTTGGCAGTGATTTTAGAGTTGGCATGTGTAGGATAGGTGGGAGACTTTGAAGCAGGGGCGCTAGCCCTTGTGGAGTCAACCTTGAAATACCACCCTTGGCACCTTTGAAATCTAACCTGCTGCTCTTTACGAGCAGAGGGACACTGTCTGGTGGGCAGTTTGACTGGGGCGGTCGCCTCCCAAAAAGTAACGGAGGCGCGCGATGGTCCCCTCAGCCTGATTGGAAACCAGGCGTCGAGTGCATTGGCATAAGGGGGCTTGACTGCGAGACCTACAAGTCGAGCAGGTGCGAAAGCAGGCCAAAGTGATCCGGTGGTCCCGCGTGGAAGGGCCATCGCTCAACGGATAAAAGGTACTCCGGGGATAACAGGCTTATTCCATCCAAGAGTCCATATCGACGATGGAGTTTGGCACCTCGATGTCGGCTCATCACATCCTGGGGCTGGAGCAGGTCCCAAGGGTTTAGCTGTTCGCTAATTAAAGTGGTACGCGAGCTGGGTTCAGAACGTCGTGAGACAGTTTGGTCCTTATCTTCTGTGGGCGCATGAAATTTGAGTAGACCTGTCCTTAGTACGAGAGGACCGGGATGGACGAACCTCTGGTGTTCCTGTTGTTCTGCCAAGAGCAATGCAGGGTAGCTATGTTCGGAACTGATAACCGCTGAAAGCATCTAAGCGGGAAGCAGACTACAAGATAAGATTTCACTGGGGCTTCGGCCCCCTAAAGACTCCTCGGAGACTACGAGGTTGATAGGCGGAAGGTGTAAGTACAGTAATGTATTCAGCTGATCCGTACTAATAGGTCGTGAGGCTTTTTTAAAAAATATTCTTCTAACTTTAAGTTACGAAGATTTCGTCTCAGTGACTTCTCTTAAATGAGAACGAGAGACTAGCTCTCTGAATAAGTAAGAGAGTTAAAACTTGGAACTAACAACGACTCGCTAAAAATCAATTAAATCAATCATTCAGTTGTCTGAAATAGAAAGTAACTTCTCCATTTGTATTGGAAGTAAGTTGCAAAGAAGAACGACGAAGTATAAACGTACTTCATCTTTGTTTTAATAAACGCTTTGCTGGTGTTTATAGCAGAGGGGCCACACCTGATCCCATTCCGAACTCAGAAGTTAAGTCCTCTTGCGGCGATGGTATTGCATGGGCGACCATGTGGGAGAGTAGCACGACGCCAGCTCTTTTTTACTTGAAACCCGGTCTGGAAACAGATCGGGTTTTTTTATGTCTTTT